>JBOGYN010000045.1:0-3246 GCA_050696855.1 Solirubrobacteraceae bacterium
CGCTCCCACCTCGGCGGTCCGTCCGGCGTACATAACGATGACCCGGTGGGCCAGGGATCCCACTACTGCGAGATCATGGCTCACGTACAGCACAGCGACGTCGTGGCGGCTACACAGCTCTCGAACGGTCGCCAAAACGCGCGCTTGTGTAGTCACATCCAGGCCGGTGGTTGGCTCGTCCATGACGATCAGGCGGGGACGGTTCAAAAACGCCATCGCGATCGCCACCCGCTGCTGCTGGCCGCCCGATAGCTGGTGCGGAAACGCCCGCAAGGTGCGATCGTCGGCTGGGAGTTTGACTTCCTCCAGAGCCGACGCGACGGCAGCACTAGCGTCCGTGCGTGGAGTCGCGAGCGCGAACCGTTCACGCAGCTGCGACTCGACGCGCAGTGCGGGGTTCAGCGCGCTGCTTGGATCCTGGGGTACATACGCCACGCGCGAGCGGCGGGTGATGTCCAGCTCGCTCGGATCCATCGCCAAGACGTCCCGCTCGCCCAGCAGCACCTCGCCCCCAGAGATCCTGAGCCCACGGCGTGCGTGGCCGAGCAGGGCGAGCGACAGAGTGGTCTTGCCACACCCCGATTCACCGACCAGTCCGACAACTTCGCCGGCGTCGATGGTCAGCGACACGTCGTCGACGACCGCGTGACCGGTGCTTACTTGACACACTCGGAGGCGGCCGACGACCACGGCCGGTCGTGTTCGATGAGCAGTGGTCGGTGGGTCGACGGATGTCATCGTGCTCACCCGATCGCTCCCTGGACCCGGGAGTCCGTCACGGTGACCGCCGCCGCCGCGACACGGTCGCTCTCCGCATCGCTGGCGGCGAGCGGCGCGCTCACGCCCAGCGCGACCCGGGAGATAGCGTCGGTGAACAGGTTGACGCCGATCGTGATTACGGCCAGGATCAGGACCGGGACAACGACCGGCCACGGGTTCTGTGCCAAGCCGAGTCGGTTCTCGCTGATCATCAGCCCCCAGTCGGCGCCCGGAGGCTGCAGGCCGAAGCCCAGAAAGCTCAGCGAGGCGACGAGCGCGATCGAGTAGGTGAATCGAAGTCCAGTCTCCACCATCAACGGGGCTACAACATTGGGAAGGATCTCCCGGGTCATCATCCGGCGCCGGCGGGTGCCGAGCGCCTCGGCGTAGACGACGAAGTCTTCCTCCACAGAACGCAGCGTCGCCGCCCGGATGACTCGTGCGGTCTGCGGGGCGTGAATCAGTGCCACCGCGACGCAGACCAGCCACAGCTTGGGGCCGACCAGGCTAAGCAGGACTAGTGCCAGCAGCAGTTGCGGCAACCCAAGCGCAACATCGAGCAGCCGCATCACCGTCTCGTCCACGGCCCCCTTCCAGTAGCCCGCGGTGATCCCGAGCAACGCCCCGCCCCCGACTCCGAGGGCGGTCGCCGCCGCAGCCAGCAGCAAGATCGTGAGCCCGCCCGAGAGCACCCGGGAAAGTACGTCTCGGCCTATCGCATCGGTCCCCAGCAGAGCATGTGAGGATGGGGCGTCAAACGGGAACGAGACCAGAGCTGTCGGTCCGTGCGGCTCCACCAGTGGGCCGACGACCGCGATCACGACAACAAGTCCCGCGAGCGCGAGACCGATGGCGCCTTGCCCGCTGCGCGCCGCTTGCCTGAGCAGCGACAGCAGACCAGAGCGTCGGTTTCTGAGTCTGCTCACGGCTCGTCGAGCTCCAGCGTCGCGGTTCGCGTCCGCAGCCGAGGGGTGACGAGGATCGCTACGAGATCGGCGGTGATATTGACAAGGACGTAGAACGTCGCCAGCACCAAGACGATGAACTGCAGCGTCGACAGGTCGCGCAGGCTTACCGCGTTCACCAGGCCCTGGCCGATGCCCGGATAGCCGAACACGTACTCGATCACGACGACACCGCCGGCGAGGTAGGCCAACGTGAGCGCGATCGACTGGATGATCGGCGCCAGCGCGTTGGGAAGTGCGTGCTTGATCAGGATCACGCGGTCGGACACTCCCTTGATCCGTGCCATCTCGACGTAGTCGCTCTGCAGGATCTCGATCATCGACGCTCGCGTCATTCGGAACATGTATGGCGTCGCGACGATGATCAAAGACAGGCACGGCAAGACGAGAACGCTCGGATCTGCCCAGACGCTCGCGTCTGGGGCGACAAGTGACACCGGCGGGAAGAGGTGCAACACGACCACCGCCAGCAAGATCACGAGTGCAATCGCGACGACGAACTCCGGCACCGCCGCCGCCGCCAGCGAGACCGTGGACAGGATCCGATCAACGGGCCGGCCTTGTCTGGCTGCCGCGATGATGCCCATCGCCAGTGCGACCGGGATCGATACCAGCGAAGCAACTAGTAGCAGCCACAATGAGTTCACCAGACGCGGCCCGACCAACTGCAACACAGGCTGTCCGGTCGACAGCGAGCGCCCGGGATGACCGGTCACAATCCCCGACACCATCGACCCGTATTGACTGAGGACCGGGCGATCCAGCCCGAGCTGGCCACGGAGTGCGGACAGCCGCGCCGGTGTCGACGAGCGCCCGAGCACCGCCTGGGCGGCATCCCCGGGCAGCAGTCGCGTCGCAACAAACACGACGATCGACACCAGCAACAGCGTCAGTACACCCAGAAAGATACGGCGTAGCGCGGTGCGAGCGAGCATCGACTGAGGCAACAGGGACCGCCCAAAGCCCCGTAGGGTCGGGGGCCGACGAGGCTCGCGCATCGTTGTGGTGGCACCAGTCATGCCAGATACCACCCACCATCGACGTTTAGGGATTGTCCGGTCACGTTTCTCGCGGCGGCGAGGAACACCACTGCCTCGCCGATGTCTCGAGGTTCTTGAGGAACTTTGATCAGCTGTTCGTTGACGAACTCATCGACCGGGGTGGCGAGTCCGTCAGAGACAGCACTCAACATCGGCGTCCGCACATGGCCAGGACACACCGCGTTGACCGTGATCTTGTGAGCGCCGAGCTCGTCAGCGGCTGTCTGGGTCAGTCCGATGACGGCGAACTTAGAAGCGCAGTAATGAGCGATCCCGGCCGTTCCCCGCCGTCCAGAGATCGAGGAGATGTTGACGATCGATGCGCGTTGGCCGGCGTCGATCATCTGGCGCGCAAACACCTTGCAGCCCAAGAACGTGCCCCGCGCGTTGACTGCCATCACGGCATCCCAATCCTCGACTGCCAGATCGATGAGCGGCGAGGTAGTCAGGGTTCCCGCGCCGTTCACCAGAAGGTCGATGGG
>JBOGYN010000046.1:0-2578 GCA_050696855.1 Solirubrobacteraceae bacterium
ACAGTCCAACGGGCGAAGGCGGGAAGCAGGATTGCGACGCCCAGCCGCGCTGATCGACATGCGGGCCCGTGGAGGCGTTCGCGCGATCCCGACAGAGCGCAGATGGGAGGTCTCGACGCCACCGCGGTGCCTGCCGGGTCATGCCTGCCCTGGGTGAAATCAGGTTCGTTGATGTCGGGCTCCGCCCCGACGTCCTCAGCTGGCTGCGCGACAGCCGCACCCCGCCCCGGCCACGACGCCCGGCGCGACGACCCGCCAACCCACGCGGTACCGGATTGCTCGACACGCCTGCATCGCCGCGGGCGAGCAGATACTCGAACAAGCCCGCCACACTCGAGAGCCGCCTAGCGATCGTGCGAGCCGCCAACCCCGGCTCGCCGTCCTCGATCCGCACGACCCGCTCACCCCGCCGCGGCGCGCGCTGCGCCGCGAGGAACGCGAACCCGTCAGCCGACCTCACCTCGGCCGGATCCTTGGCGAGCACCTCGAAGAACACCTTCAAGTCATACGCGGTCGCCAGCCACGTGTTCACCGCGCCCCGCGCGCCGACGAACTCCAAATAGCCATCCACCAACGGATGCCCGAGCGTGCGAGACCAGCTCCGAGCCCTCCATCGACCGGACCAGACACGGCACGAAACTCATCGCACAAACTCCTTCCTCGAGGGGACCAACCACAACGATCGACCCCCCGCCGGACGACGCGCGCGCGGTAGGCGCTCCGCTCCGGCCGCCCTCCGGCGACCTCCGCTCCGCGCCCGCGCATCCGCAGCCCAGCGGGCTAACCCCCTCCTCGACGCGGTCCACGGGATCCTCGGCGACGCTGCCATATCACCCGCATATCCAACACGCCAACCTCGGCATCACCAGCATCTATCTGCAAGGCATCGACAGCAGCGAAATCATCAGCACCGTCCACGGACGGCCATCGCCGACCATCTCCGCCACCGCCGGCCTTCAGCTCAGGCGATAAGGGTGACGAGCGGGGCCAACTCCACGGTACCGGGGAGGCCCGCTTCGCGCGCGTGACGTTCTTTTTGCACCTTGGCCGTCGAGGCCTGAGAACTCGTCGCAAACAGGTGCCGCCTGACGAGCTGCGGCGCTGGGCCCGTGAGAACGCACGCTCGTTCTTCAAGCAGACCGCCTGATGCCGCCTGATCCGGGCGTAGGCTGGACGGACCCGGATCAGGAGGCGGTTGTGCCCGAGTACCGCAAGACCAAGACCGCAGGCGTATACGTCCGCCACCAGATGCGATGCCCCGCTGCCGGCGCGGACGAGGGCCGATGCCGCTGCCACCCGTCCTACCGTGGTCGCCGCTGGGATCCGAGTCGACAACGAATGGTGTGGTCGGACACGTTCAAGGAACGCGCCGAGGTTCTGAACTGGCTCGCCGCGACCCTGAAAGGGCAGGAGGCTGTCGATCAGGCCGAGGCCTCCGGTCCTACATTCCGTGCGCTTGCCGACGAATGGCTTGACGGCGTGCACACGGGCGCCGTCGGCCGTCGCCGAGGAAAGAAGGGGACCGGGTACTCCCCGACGACACTCGAGGGCTATGAGCGCTCGCTCTGCTATGCCCTGGTGCCAGAGTTCGGAGCCAGGCCCGCGAGCGAGATCGACGATCGCGAGTGGCAGATGTGGGTCGACCGGCTGAGCCGCGAGGGCCTGTCGCGGTCGCGAATCGCAAATCACCTTGCCGTGGCTCGCGCGATTTACGGCTGGGCGAGTCGCCCCACGCGTCGGCTGGTCGACGGCAACCCGCTCGTCGGTGTCGAGTTGCCGCCGAACGATGAGAAGCCGCGCACGAGAGTCGCCAACGCCGACGAAGCGGCAGCCCTCATCGCCGCCTTGGATCCCGGCGACACGGTTCCGTACGCCCTCGCCTTCTACGCTGGCCTGCGCCGAGCCGAGATCAAACGGATCGATTGGCCCGACGTGGAACTCGACGGCTACCGCCTCGTCATCCGGAAGGCCAAGAGCCAAGCGGGAACCGGCCGGCGGCCGCCGATTGCCGAGCCGCTCCGGCCGATCCTGCTCGGGGAGTTCATGCGGCAGGGGCGGCGGGAGAGCGGCCCGGTGAGCGCCGTCTCGGTCACCTCGGGCAAGCTCGCCGAGCGAGCGCGCAAGCGCTGGGCCGCCGCCGGGCTCGAGTCGATCACGCTACATGAGTGCCGACACACCTACGCGAGCTTCCTGATGGCCGCCGGCTACACCCTCCGAGAGCTGATGGAGTACATGGGTCACAGCTCGCTCCAGGCCACCGAGCGCTACGTGAAACTCCTGCCGCCGCTCGATGAGACCGACCCCGCCGAGCGTCTGAATGCGTATCTACGTCGGAGAGCGCAGTGAGATGCCCGAGGAGCCCTGTCGTCTATGTCGGGCCGCCTCGGCGTTAGGTCGGCACGACGGCGAGGTGCCGGCGGTTGCTCAAGCGGTAGGCCCGGAAGTGATTGTCCAGGGTGAAGATCGTCCGCAGCTCTCGCGCTTCGGCGATGGCGACGAGGCTGGCGTCAGCGAGATCCATCGGATGGTCCCGGTAGCGCTCCATGAGCTCGGCGCAGCGCTCCGCAAGTGGCTCATC
>JBOGYN010000047.1:0-3408 GCA_050696855.1 Solirubrobacteraceae bacterium
ATCGGAGATGGGGCTGGCGCTCTTGGACGTCGCGGACGTGATCCGCCCGCATCCGGACGTGGTGGCGTTTCTGCACCACGTCGAGGACGAGGGTTTCCTGGACGAGCTGGCCAAGCTCTCGGGCGGGCGGGAAGCGCGAGACGCCATCGAGACGTGGCTCGAAAAGTACGGCATGCGCTGCGTCGGCGAGATCGACATCACCAGGCCACGATGGAGCGAGCGCCCCACCACGCTCGTGCCGCTGATCCTCGACAACATCAGGAACTTCACGCCCGGCGAGGCCAAGCGGCGCCTCGAACAAGGGCGGCAAGCGGCCCGGAGCAAGGAACAAGCGCTGCTGGAGCGCCTGCGCGCCTTGGCAGACGGAGTGAGGAAGGTCAAAGAGACCAAGCGGATGATCGACCGCGTCCGGACCTTCATCGGCTACCGCGAGTACCCCAAGTACGGCATCGTCAACCGCTACTTCGTCTACAAGCAGGCGCTGCTGGAAGAAGCCGAGCGCCTCGTCCAGGCAGACGTGCTGCGTGACAAGGAAGACATCTTCTACCTCACCTTCCACGAGCTCCACGACGTCGTCAGCACCCGCCGAGTGGACCAGCAGCTGATCCGCCAGCGCAAGGACGCGTTTTGCTCCTACCAAGCGCTCACGCCGCCCCGCGTGCTCACCTCAGACGGCGAGGTCATCGCCGGGGCCTACCGACGCGACGATGTCCCCACAGGCGCGCTGATCGGCCTACCGGTCTCCGCCGGGACCGTCGAAGGGCGCGCCCGCGTCATCCGAGACATCGCGCAGGCCGACATCGAAGCCGGCGACATCCTCGTCACCACCTACACCGATCCCAGCTGGACACCTCTGTTCCTCGCGATCAAAGGCCTGGTGACGGAGGTCGGGGGCCTGATGACCCACGGCGCGGTAATCGCACGCGAGTACGGCTTGCCGGCGGTCGTGGGAGTTGAGCATGCTACGAACCTGATCCGGGATGGGCAGCAGATCCGCGTGCATGGAACGGACGGATACATCGAGATCCTGCGCGACCCGGGCCAGACGCGCGACGGCGCCGCGCCACCATGCACGTGTTGACTTTGAGAGCATGTCCCGCGCGCCAGCCGCTCCCTGCTCCTGCTCCTCGCCGTGGCCATGAACGCGAGTTTCCAAGCCCGCCTCCGGATTGAACCGGAAACCTTTTCGTTACAAGATGCCCATTTGCAGGGATTTTGTCGAAGATGCGGGCAGTTCAGGGCGTCTGTTTCTAGTTGGCGGGCCTCCGACCGCCGGCTCGTTACGGGATCAGCGGCAAGCGGCGGACGCGAATCCGCTCGGGCTCGATGACCGCGACGCTGCCTTCGGAGCGATTCGGCCAGCGCCGGCAGGTTGCTAAGCAGGAGCGCGGCTTGCTGGTCGGGTCGGCGCTCGGTGCCCCGGCGGAACAGGATCACGGGGGGGCCGGCAGACCTTCTCGCCGCGAGGAGGTCCCGAAGTCGGTGTCCGCTGACACGACGATGCGCTCCTCGGTTGCGGCCCGCTCGAAGATGGTCTCGTCGCTGGCCGCCTGGAGGTCGTATTGGCGCACGTGCACCGCGTCATGGCCGGCCGCGTTCAGTCGACCGGCGACGCGCGGCGAGAATGTTGTCAATGAGGAATCTCAGCCGGCGGTGGCGAGCGGAAGCTCGCGCTCCCGGACCGCCTCGGCGGCGTATCGGAGCGCTTCGGTCACGTCATCGGCTCGAGGTCGGGATACGCCTCGACGAGCTCCGGAACGCTCATGCCGTCCGCGACCATGTCGACGACCGTCGAGACCGGAATGCGCAGCCCGCGGATGCAGGGGACGCCGCCCATCTGATCCGAGCTGACCGTGATCCGGGTGACGGTCACCATCTCTCAGGCTATGTGCTCGGAGGCGCGGAGGAACCGGCAATGGGCGGATGCTCATCGGTGATGGCCGCCGCGTTCGCGAATGGCGACGCGCGCTCGCCGGGCGCCGACTCGGGATCTGCGTCCATTGAACGCTGAGCGTTGATCATCGCCCATCTCCTTGCCGCACCCGAGATCGGCGCCCGGGGTCTCATTTCAAGAAGCACTCGTCCGCTCGTGCGCCGGCCGCCAAGCCAATGCGACCGTGCGGCCTCGTACGCGCAGACGCGCAAATCGCCGAAAGGAGGGCTCGTGACAGCGCGCGCCGGGGCGGCCGTTACATAGGCAGTTCCGTTGATGCCTTCGCCAGGATCCATTTCGGGGAAGCGCTCGGACCATCGGTTGCATTGGGGGCGTTGGAGCGTCGCAACCTACGAGCGCGTCGTACGAATCGCTGCCCATCGACCGAGGGGTTCGTCGAATTCGATGACGCCTTCGTCGAGAAGTGAGTAGAGCTGCGCCTTGAGCTCGTGCTCCTGAGGCGGCTCGAACATATCCAGTTCGCGCAACAGCGTCGCCAGAGTGGTCGTCGAGTCCGCAACGACGGCTGCCCGGACGCGAGTTGAAACCGGACGACGCTCTTGGGGCTTTACGGTCGGCACGGTCATCGGCTCCAAGTCGGCCGGAAGGCCGGCCGACCCTGGCACTTCTTCCAGCTGCTGTTGGATACGAGCGAAGCGGCGCTCCCGCTCTTCGCGGGCCAACCGCGGCGCGGCAAGCACGAGCCCGTCGACAGCCGGCGTCTCGATGCCGTCACGCCCAAGGCGGCACGCATCAAGCGGATAAGGCACGAGATGAAGGACCCGATCGCCTGACGCCGGGGCCTTGAGTCCCAGCCGCCTGGCGATTACGCCGCCAGGGGCAACGAGGTTCGCCAGCTCCTTACGCTCGAGGCTGAGCACAAGCGGCCAGCGGCCCTCCCGGCGCATCTCGCGAAACAGAGCACGATCCAGCACAACGTCGCCCCGTTGCAAGTCGAGCTTGACTGGGTCGTCACGCGGGGCGTCGGGGCTCGCTTGCGGATAACGGAGGAACTGTCGCGGGGCGAAGATCCAGCCTCGAGCGACACGGTCAGCGTCCAGCCTGTACTCAGCCTCCCTCCAGGCATCGACGCCGAGGCGGTGGTCCAAGAACAGAAGCGCGAACCGCACGCCCGCGGGACCTGTGACCAGCACGGTGACGTCGCGATCGAGTAGCCGAACGTCAGTCTCACATCGGGACTGCGGATGGGCCGATCGGATCCAGTCGGCCAGTAGCTCGCCGGCTATTCGTCGGACGTATGCGCGTTGGTGCTCGCGGCCCGGCGGCGCTTGGAGGTGCACGAAGTGGTGGCGTCGCATTGCGGGACCGCGAGTCGTCAGAAAGGGTGAAGGGCATCCTGGGACCGGAGATACGAGCTCGTGCCTGCGGGCCCCCTCACGGAACGAATCAGCGGCTCTGTCCGGAAGAAACACCAGGTCGGCGGTGGGCGATGTGGAGCGGGCATACACCTGACG
>JBOGYN010000048.1:0-1885 GCA_050696855.1 Solirubrobacteraceae bacterium
AGCGCGGCGTCGACATCGTGGTCGCCGACGCCAACCTGCGTTTCCGGGGTGCGGCTCGCTTCGACGACGTGGTCACGATCGAGGCCACCGTTACCCACCTGGGGACGACGAGCCTGCACACCAGCTACCGCTTTGCGCGCGACGGAGAGCTCCTGCTCGAGGCCGAGATGCGCCACGTGTTCGTGACCCGCGGCACGGCGGAGAAGACCCCGATCCCCGACTGGGCCCGCACGGGCCTGGCGCCCTGGGCCGAGTTGGCGGCCTAATCCTGGTCAGACTCAGGCGCCGGGCGCTTCTCGGGCCAGGCACCGAACAGGTGGTGAAAGAAGCCGGCGAAGGTTCGGTTGACGGCCGCGGCCGTGCCGGCCATGACGGCGCCCTGGAGGGCCTGCGCGCCGACCACCTTGGCCGTGCTCGCTTCGCCGGTGCCCGGTAGCGGCGGCGGCTCATCGTCGATTCGCCCCCACAAACTCTTGAACACCGAACGGCTGAGCCGGCCGGTGAGGAACTTGGCGATCAGGGCGAAGGGCTTGTACAGGAGCTTCATCTTCGAGGGCAGCCTACCGGTCTGCGCATCTGCCACGTGGCCAGTGCAAACGCCCGACCATGTTCCAGCTGGCGATGGTACGCGCCGATACGCCTGTGTAGATGAGATGCTGTAGCTGACGATCGAGGCGAGACGGGCCCATGCTCAAGGAGGACGACGGTCGAGAGGAAGGTGCCGAGGAGCTACTCCGTCGCGCCCTGCTGGACGCCTCCTCGGCGGTGGCAGTCTCGCTTCGGGTGAGCGGGCTGCCCCTCAGCGACGCGCTGACGGTCATCTTCCACGGCCGTCGCGACCTCGGCACGCTGCAGACCTACGTGACCTGGGGCAGCCGGGGAGCGGGCGCCACCGTCTCGGCTAGTGACCTGCTCCGGGTGCCCTGTGACCTCGATCTGGCCGACGCCGAGGATCGCGAGGAGGCCGAGCACCTCTACGTCGAGCAGGCGACCGCCCTGCGCGACGCTCTCGTGGGCGCCGACACGGTGCTCGGCGTGTGGCGCGAGCCCCTCGGTGACCTGGCCGGCAGCGGCGTCACCATCGACCATTCGATCCAGCTCTCGGTGCGTCTCCCGGCACCGCGCCTGTTGCCGACCGCGCTGGTCGCCACCGAGTCCCAGTTGGTCGTGACCCCCGTGTGCAGCGCCCGCACGCTCGCCGACGGGCGGCCCCCGATGGGAATCGCCTGCGCGCAGCAGGACCTAATCCGCGTCTATCCGCTCGCCGACGATCCCGAGCGCTGCATGGAGGACTTCCTCGAGCAGTCGGCCGAGCACGCGCTCAAGCTCCGCGAGCGCCTCGAGCACCAGGAGGCCTCGGTGCAGCGTTTCCTCGAGCTCTCAGACAGCTGACCCGCTGGTCGGGGTCGGCCGCCGGCCCGGGTCCACCCCCCGGCAGCGACCGCTACCGTCGGCGCCGATGCGGCGCGCCACTCTCATCGGTCTGATCGCGGGCGGAGTGGCGCTGTTTCTGGTCGTGAGCGCACTGCTCGCCCGCGCCCTGAGCGTCGGCGGGGCCGAGAACAGCGCGATCACCGACCTCGTCCGGGCCGAAGCGCGTGGCGATCAGGCTGGGGTGGTGGCGGCGATCACCGGCTGCCGCACCGATCCCGCCTGTCAGGCCCGCGCCGCCGAGCTCACCTCGGCTCTGCGCCGGCGCGGCGAAGTGGAGATCGCCGAGATCAACGGCTCGACCGGGTTCGCCCTCGGCGGCACCCTCGGGACGGCTCGGGTGGCGTGGCTGGTCGGCCGATCGCTGCCGCGGGTCCAGTGCGTGCGGGTACGCAGCACCGGCAACGTCCTCACCGGCTGTTCGATTCAGCTGCTGACGGTCAGCGTCCGGATC
>JBOGYN010000049.1:0-4507 GCA_050696855.1 Solirubrobacteraceae bacterium
ACTCCACACCGGACCGAGCGATCGCAGGCCGGCCGCGTACCAGTGCTCGAGTGCTTCCAGCTGCGGATCGATCGCCTCGGCGCCCTCGAGATGCAGAACCGCGGTCGGCGGCCCCGCCCCGGTCTCGGCTACGTCGAGCGCGGCGATGGCGCGTGCGATCCGGACCTCGCCGGCACGCTCGAGCGCGGCCAGACGTCCCGCCGCCGCGGTCGCGCACGCAGCGGCATCGGCGCGCGGTACCGGTTGGGCGAGCTCGAACTCGATCACATTG
The DNA here is from genome assembly GCA_050696855.1 of Solirubrobacteraceae bacterium. Classification (GTDB taxonomy): domain Bacteria; phylum Actinomycetota; class Thermoleophilia; order Solirubrobacterales; family Solirubrobacteraceae; genus Palsa-465. Next base: position 272 of record JBOGYN010000049.1, read on the forward strand.
TCTTCACGGGGGATCGGGTCCCAGTTCTCGTCCGCCGAGGACGCGAAGACCGCGAAGGTCGCGCCCCGTACCCCACCCTCGCGCATCCGGGGGAGGTCGAGATGGCCGTTGGGACGCCCGGTCGCGATCCCGGCGTGGTCGGCCCTGGTGAGGGCGTCGTTGTGGCCATCGAAGACCGCGAGCACTAGAACCGAAGGTACCCGCGCGACCGTCCGCGCGAACCTACAGCGGTGTAGGTCGCGTGATAGGGTTGCCCGGCTGCGATGCCGCCCCAACCGCCATCGGAAGCCGCTCCCCAACAGCGTCGCCGGTACGCGCCGCGGATGGCCCCCGAGAAGCGCCGCGAGCAGCTGATCGACGCGGCTCTCAGCGTGATCGTGCAACACGGCTACGAGGGCGTCTCGATCGAGGCCATCGCCCGCACCGCGGGCGTGACCCGGCCCGTCATCTACGACCACTTCCCCAACCTCGGCCAGCTGCTGCAGGCGGTGATCGAGCGCGAGGAACACTTCGCTCTGGAGCAGCTCGCCCGGGTCGTTCCCGCGGCACCTCGGACCGATGGGGACCCCGCCGAGCTGTTCGCCGCGGGCGTGCGGAGCTTTCTCGACGTGGTGGCCAGCCGCCCCGACACCTGGCGGATCATCCTGCTCCCGCCCGAGGGGACGCCGGCGATCGTCCGCGATCACGTCGAGCGCACCCGCGCGGCGATCCAACAGCGGATCGAGGGCCTGGTGCGCTGGGCGATCAAGCGCTCGGGCATTCCCCAAGACCTCGACGTCGAGCTGAGCGCCCGCGCCATCCGCAGCCTCAGCGAGGAGGCGGGCCGCTCGGTGCTGACCGATCATGAGACGTACTCGCCCGAGCGCTACGAGCGGTTCGTGCTCGCGGTGATGAAGCTCATCTGGTCGGGCTGATGACCGCGATCACGGGACGCTCGGCGCGGTCACTGGCCGGGGCGATCCGTACGGGAGAGCTGAGCGCCGCCGAGGTGGTAAACGCCCACATCGCCGTGCTCCAGCGCGCGCAACCGACGATCAACGCCCTCGCCGCCGAGCGCTTCGCGCCCGCCCGCGCGGAGGCGGCGGCGGCCGACGAGCGGATCCGCACGGCGGTCTCAGCCGAGCAGCTGCCGCCGCTCCTCGGTGTCCCGTTCACCATCAAGGAGTCGATCGCGCTGGCCGGGATGCCGCAATCAGCCGGGCTCGCGGCCCGGGCCGCGTGGCGCTCGGAGCGCAGCGCGCCGCCGGTGCAACGGCTGCTCGAGGCCGGGGCCATCCCGCTCGGAGTCACCAACACCTCTGAGCTGACCCTGTGGATCGAATCGGTCAACCGCGTCTACGGGCGCACCCGCAACCCGTTTGACCCCGGGCGGGCGGCCGGGGGATCCTCGGGCGGCGAGGGCGCGGCGGTCGGCTGCGGTGGATCGCCGTTCGGGCTTGCATCAGACATAGCCGGCTCGATCCGGATTCCAGCTTTGTTCTGCGGGGTATTCGGGCACAAGCCCTCCGCGGGCCTGGTCCCGACCACCGGCAACTACCCGCCCAGCGACGGCGAGAGCGGCCGCATGCTGGGGATCGGACCGATCGCGCGTCGGGCCGAAGATCTGATGCCGATCCTACGGATTCTCGCCGGGCCCGACGGCGCCGATCAATTTGCGCAGGAGATCGAGCTTGGCGACCCCGAGCAGGTGTCGCTGGACGGGCTGCGAGTGGTCATTGCCGAGGGGACTTCGTGGCGTCCGATCAGCCGCGAGCTCCATGAAGCCCGGGAGGCGGCCGCGGGTGCCCTGGCGGCGGCCGGAGCGCGACTGCAACGGGTCAAGCTGCGCTCCTGGCGCGGCGCGCTGCTGCCCTTCCTGACTACTCTGCAGGCCGGATCAGGATCGACGACGGGCCAGCTCCTGGCGATGGCGGGAGCCCGGACGCCGACGGCGAGGAGCCTGCTCACCCCCGGGGGACAGCACACGATGGCCACGCGGATCACGCTGGTCTCCGAGCTATTGCCGGCGCCCGAGCCTGACTCGGCCCGGGCTCGGACGTGGCGGGAGCGCGGGCGCGAGCTCGCGGCCGAGCTGACCGCGACGATCGGCGACGGCGTGCTCCTGCACCCCGCCCACCGCCGCTCCGCTCCCCGGAACGGCACCACCGTGGGCCGACCATGGCTGCTCACGCCTTCAGCGGTCTTCAACCTGGCCGGCGTCCCGGTGACCGAGGTTCCGCTGGGCCGTAACCGACATGGCCTGCCCCTCGGGGTCCAGGTGGCCGCCGGACCGGAACGCGACCACGTGTCGATCGCCGTGGGGATCGCCCTGGAGCGTGCCTTCGGGGGCTGGGTCGCGCCAGGTGGCTAGGGATGGGCAGAGCTCGGCAGCTTTGGCGCCCCGCTCTTAGGTCGCTCCTACATCCAACCCACGTTGATCTTCGGTAGCTGCTCGATGCTTCTCACCAGAGCAATCAAGGAGCCCCGAACATGACCATCGCCCTGAACATCCTTTTCGCCACCATCGTCTTCGTCGGCGTCGTCGGCCTGCTGGCTTACAGCATCCTCGCCGCCCGTACTCCCGCCCAGCCCAAGGTCCACACCGAGACCGCCAAGGCCCGCGCGGCCGGGCGCGCACGCGGCCACGGCTCGTTCAAGACCGTCAACGCGTAAGCCGCCGTCAACGCGTAAGCCGATCGATTAACCACGACGGGGACCGCTTGGGTCCCCGTCGTTTGACCCTCCCCGTCCAGACTCACGGCCGGGTTGAGCGCCGGCCGGGGTAGGTCGATCGCTGAAACCCGAGCCGTCGGCAAAAGTTTCGTCGCCGCCGAACATCGGCTTAGATACACCGGTGAACGACGCCGCCGTGGGCCGAAACTGGGCGGGAAACTACCGCTATGGGGCCGCCGGAGTTCATCGGCCACAGCGCGTCGAACAGGTCCAGGAGCTCGTCGCAGGACACCCGCGCGCTCGCGCGCTCGGTACCCGGCACTCGTTCACCGGGATCGGCGACTCGGCCGTGCTGATCTCACTGGCCGAGCTCGAGACCGAGATCGCCGTCGATCGCCCGGCCGGGCTCGTCGCCGTGCCCGGCGGGGTCACTTATGCCGAGCTCGCGGACACCCTGAACCGCCATCGGCTCGCTCTGGCCAACCTGGCCTCCCTGCCCCACATCTCGGTTGCGGGAGCAGTCTCCACGGCCACCCACGGCTCGGGCGACGCGATCGGCAACCTGGCCACGGCAGTCGTGGAGCTGGAGCTGGTGACCGGCGAGGGCACGCTGATGCGCGTCCGGCGCGGCGAGCCTGACTTCCCGGGGGTGGTGGTCGGACTGGGAGCGCTCGGGGTGGTGACCGAGCTGACGCTGGCGGTCGAGCCCTACTACGAGCTCAGCCAATGCGTCTACGAAGGGCTGCGCTGGGAGACGCTGCTGGCGCAGTTCGACGAGATCACGGCGGCTGGCGAGAGCGTGAGCGTGTTTCACGGCGCGGGCGAGCAGACCGAGCAGCTCTGGGTCAAGCGCCGCGTTGGCGACCTAGGCGCCGCGCCCGAGCAGCTGTTCGGCGCCCAAGCGGCCACGGCGCCCCGCAACCCCGTACCCGGCTCAAAACCGGCCAACTGCACCGATCAGCTCGGGGTGCCGGGACCCTGGTCAGAGCGCCTGCCCCATTTCCGCAGCGGCTTCACCCCGAGTGCAGGCGAGGAGATTCAGTCTGAACTGCTGGTGCCCCGCGAGCACGCCCCGGCGGCGATCGAAGTAATGCTCGGGTTGGCTGAGCAGATCCGCCCCCTGCTGCTCGTCGGCGAGCTGCGGACGGTGGCCGCCGACGAGCTCTGGCTGAGTCCGCAGTACGCGCAAGCGACCGTCGGGCTGCATTTCACCTGGCGCCGGCAGCCCGAGGCAGTAACGCGCGCGGTGGGGACCCTCGAGCGGGTGCTGGCCCCCCTGGGCGCCCGGCCGCACTGGGGAAAGCTGTTCACGGCCGGCGCCCGCGAGATAGCGCCGCTCTACCCGCGCCTGGCCGACTTCCTCCAACTCCGCGCGCGCCTCGATCCCCGCGGCGTGTTTGTCAACGAGTGGCTGCAGACCCACGTGCTCGGCGACCCCTGAACCCCGCGCGGAGCCAAACGGCGCCGGCCCATCGGGCTTGCCATACTGAAAGCCCCGTCAGGGGGCGTAGCTCAGTTGGTTAGAGCGCCGGCCTGTCACGCCGGAGGTCGCGGGTTCGAGTCCCGTCGCTCCCGTTTCAGAAG
>JBOGYN010000050.1:0-5078 GCA_050696855.1 Solirubrobacteraceae bacterium
CCTGATAGGACGCGTTCCACTGCATCGCAACCTCGACCGCACCCTCGTCGCCTTCGCCCGACAGCGAGATCACGTTCTTGTGAATCGGATCCTTGTTCTCGTTCAGGTAGGAGACGAAGTCGACAATCCCGCCTTCGTAGCGGAACTCGGCGCGGTGACCGTCACCGCGCTCGTCGATCAAGGTGATCTTGAATCCGGCGGTGAGGAAGGCCGTCTCGCGCAGACGCTGCTCGATCGTCGTGAAGTTGAAGTCGAGGTTCTCGAAGATGTCGGCGTCGGGCAGGAAGCTGATCGTCGTGCCCGTTTCCTTGGTCGGCTCACCCTTGGTCACGTCGGTGACCGGCTTGCCGCGCTCGTATTTCTGGGTCCACACGAATCCGTCGCGGTGGACTTCGGCGGTGAGCCGCTCCGAGAGCGCATTGACCACGGACAGACCGACGCCGTGCAAGCCGCCGGAAACCTTGTAGCCGCCGCCGTCGCCGAACTTGCCGCCGGCGTGCAGGACCGTGAGGACCACCTCGAGCGCGGGGCGCTTCTCCTTGGCCATCACCGCCACCGGGATCCCGCGTCCGTTGTCCACCACCGTGACCGAGCTATCGGGATGAATCATCACCGAGACCTCATCGCAGCGTCCCGCCAGCGCCTCGTCCACCGAGTTGTCGACGACCTCGTAGACGAGATGGTGCAGACCACGCTCACCGGTCGAGCCGATGTACATGCCCGGGCGCTTGCGGACCGCCTCAAGGCCCTCGAGGACAGTGATGTCCTGGGCGTCGTAACTGGATGTGTTGCGGGCGCTCGCTGAGCCGCCGTCGTCGTTCGTCAACGATCCTCCGATTGACGTTGAGACGCCCCGGTGCCGCGCCGTGCGAGGCGCGCCGGGGCGTCAAAGAAATGGTGTACAGAACAATAGCACAGCGACCGGTCGAAACGTGGTCCTCGGCTTAGGTGTTTTACCTGCAAAATGGGGGAAAGCGGGGACCTGACAGCTAACCGATATGACCCACGGCGACGCAGCGCAGGCGCTGGAGCTGACCACGCTCGAGGACCGCGTTGAGCCGCGAGATGATCTGGGGCGCCATCAGGTCGAGTTCCTGGGCCCAGACCGACGCCGAGCACGAGATCGTGACCACACCCGCCCGCTCTGAGGTCGGCTCCGCCTCGGCCGCGATCGCCGCACCGACGGTGGCGGGCCACACTCGCTGAACCTCGGCCAGGAGGGTCGCGGGGGCGAGGTCTTCGGTGAGGCGTTCGAAGGCATCTTCGAGCGTCCGCGGTGTCCGGCGGTAGCTACGCGGCATCAGCTCGCCGCCCCCGCCGGCGCCTCGCTGGAGACCTCGCCGGCTTGGACCGCGAGGCGGGTGACGTCGGCGTCGCTCGCGCCTGGAATCTGCTCGAGGTCGGTGGCGGTGATCACCGATTGGCCGCCGGTGGCTCGGAGCAGATCGACGAGCGCACGCCGGCGCGTGAGGTCGAGTTCGCTCATCACATCGTCGAGGAGCATGACGGGCGGTGTCCGGCGGCGCTCGCCGATCGCTTCGCGCTCGGCCAGTAGTAGCGAGAGGAGGGCGAGCCGCTGCTGGCCTTGTGAGCCGTAGGCCCGCAGCTCACGGCCTTCGCGGATGGTGACGAGATCGTCGCGGTGGGGCCCGTGGCCCGAGAAGCCGCGCTCGAGGTCTGAGCGGGTTCGCTCTCGCAGCTCGGCGAGCAGCTCGTCGGTGGTGGTGGCCCGCGAGCGCGGGCGGTAGGCCAGCCCGGGCTGGCCGTCGAGGCCGAGCTGCGCACAGTAGTGAGCGAAGCGGTCGGAGATCGCGTCCACGGCGCGGCGGCGGTCCTCCATCAGCTCGACTCCGTGCTGGGCCAGTTGCACGTCCCAGGTGTCCAGCGCGGCCGGTGAGGCCGCGCCGCCCCGGATCCGAGCGATCAGAGCGTTGCGCTGAGCGAGGGTCTGGGCGTAGGCACGGCGGGTCAGAACGCGCGACGGCCACATCGCGCCGACGAACTGATCCAGGTGGGCGCGACGCAGCGACGGGGTGCCCTTGATCAGCTCGAGTCGGTCGGGAAGAAAGACGCTGACCAGGGGACGGTCCTCCACGTCCTGGAGGCGCTCGACGGCCGCACCGTCGACTCGCATGCGTTTGGGCTCGCCGGGAGAGAAGCCAACCGTCAGCTCGTGGTGACCGTCCTCACCGTCGGCATCGACCACCACCCGGGCGGTCGGCTGGCCGAAGCGAACCACCTCCCGCTCGTTGTTAGTGCGGCAGGAGCGGCCGGTACACCCGAAGTACAGGGCCTCGATCAGATTCGTCTTGCCGGCCCCATTTGGACCAGTGATCACCGTCAGGGTGGCGCCGAACTCCACCTCGGCGGCCGCGTAACCGCGAAAGTCACGCACACTGACGCGCAGGACGCGCACGGTAACGCTCGCTAGACGTTCAGCCTGATCGGCATGATCAGGTACCGGAAGCGGCTCTCGTCGCCCGCCTCGATCAGGCCCGGTCGCAGCGGGCTGATCAGTTTCAGCAGTACGTCACCATCCTCGATGGCCTCCAACCCGGCGCGCAGGAACTCGGGGTTGAATCCGATTTCAAACGGCTCGCCCTGAAAGGCGGTCGGCATCGACTCCCGGGCCTCGCCGACATCGGGAGTCTGCGCCGAAACGGTCAACTCACCGGGGGCAAACGCGAGCCTCAGGGGGGCGTTCTTCTGGGCCAAGAGACTGATCCGACGCACGACGTCGGTGAACTCGACGCCCGCGAGCCGGAGTTCGTGCTCAAAGCTCTCGGGCAGGAGCTGGCGGTAGTTGGGGAACTGCCCGTCGATCAGCCGCGAAGACAGGACGACCCGTCCCAGGGTGAACAGAACCTGATTCTGGCCGACGCTGACCCGCAGCTGCTCGCCCTCGTCGTGGGTCACCAGGCGGGCCAGCTCCTGGAGGGCTCGGGCGGGCACGTTGACCTCAAAGCCAGAGGAGAGCGGAGCTTCGAGCACGGTCTCCTTGACGCTGAGACGATACGAGTCGGTGGCCACCATGCGCAGCTCGCGCTCGGAGGCCGACACGAGGATCCCGGTCAGCACCGGCCGGGTCTCATCTCGCGAGGCCGAGCCAGCAACCTTCAGGGCCGTGGCGACGAAGGCTTGCGCCGGGAGTTCGACCGCGGACTCCTGGTCGGGCTGCGGGAAGGGGGGGAAGTCATCACTGCGCAGCGTTCGGATGTGGAACGTCGCGTTGCCCGAGACGAGCTCCACGTCCTGCTCAGCGGCTCGCAGTTCAAGGCTGATGCCGACGGCCGGGAGCGAACGCACGACGTCGAGCAGGAGTCGGGCCGGGAGCACCACGGTGCCTTCGCGCTCCACCTCTAGCTCGAGGGGGACGCGAAGGCCGACGTCCATGTCCGTGGCGCGCAGTTCGCCCGCGCCGGCGGTGACCGAGACCTGGACGCCCGAGAGAGCCTGGATGGCGCTCCGAGTCGAAGCCACGCGGCTGACCGTCTGGAGCTGAGCGAGTAGATGATCTCGCTGCAAAGAGATCTTCACGATGAATACCTAAGGAAGGATGTAGAAGTCATAGAGAGAATGGATGCTGTGAAGAAGTATGCGTTCGCCCGCATCTAGCGAGCAAGTTGTGGCGTTTGGGGGACGGGCCAGTCTGTCAATAGTCGCGGTCGGCGTGTCGGCTCCGGAGCCTCGAGGTGAGGATGCGGAGTTCTTCGGCGACGTTGTCATCGGCCCCGACCCGCTCGGCGACACGTTTACACGCGTGTAGGACGGTGCCGTGGTTGCGACCGCCGAAGGCATCTCCGATCGCTTGGAGCGGAGCCCCGGTGAGCTCTCGGGCGAGATGGATGGCCACCTGGCGGGGCCAGTTGACCCGGGCCGTACGGGCCGGCGATAGGAGCTCGGCCGGCGTGACCGAGTAGTGAGCCGCGACGAGCGCCTGGATGCGAGCGATGGTGGGAGCGTCGCCCGCCGCGACCGGATAGAGGACGTCCAGTACGTGGGTGGCCAGCTCGAGGCTGATCGGCCGCTGGGTGAGCGAGTGGTGGGCGACGATTCGGATCAGGGCGCCCTCGAGCGAGCGGATGTTGGTCGCCACCCGGTCGGCGATCAGCTCGAGCACCTGGGGGTCTGAGACGACGACGCCGTCGAGCGCCGCGCGCTTGCGCAGGATCGCGATCCGGGTCGGCAGGTCTGGCGGCGCCATCTCGGCGACCAGGCCGGCCTCGAAGCGTTCGCGCAGTCGGACTTCGATCCCCACCAAGGAGCGCGGTATGCGATCGCAGGTGAGCACGAGCTGGCGTCCGCTCTCATACAGCGCGTTGAAGGTGTGGAAGAACTCCTCCTCGGTACGGGCCTTGCTGGCCAGGAATTGCACGTCGTCGATGAGGAGCACGTCGGCGTCGCGGTAGGCGCGTTTGAAGGGCTCGATCGCTTTGGTGCTGAGCGCCCCGAGAAAGTGGTTGGTGAAGTCCTCGGCGGTCGTATAGCGGACCGTGGTTCCACCCCCGAAGCCGACTACGTAGTTCCCGATCGCATGCAGAAGGTGGGTTTTGCCCAGACCCGGCGGCGCATGCAAAAAGAGTGGGTTATAGGCCTGGCCCGGGTGCTCGGCTACGGCTAGAGCGGCGGCGTGGGCGAGACGGTTGCCCTCGCCGATGATGAATTGCTCGAAGCCGTAGCGGGGGTTGAAACTGGCCTGGGGTCCGGCGAGGCGGGTCGGGGGACGCGGGGGACCGGATGGCCGGTGGGGGCCTGCGCTGTCGGTGAAGGCGATGCGAGCGCCTTCACCGAGGGTCTCTCGGGCACAGCACTCGAGCGCCTGGCCGTAGCTGGCCGAGATCCACTGCTGGGTCCCGGGCGGGGCATGCAGGACGAGAGTCTCGCCGTCCCAGCCGTGGACCTGGATCGGCGCGATCCAGATCTCGAACGTGGACTCGCGGACGCTGCGACGAAGCCGTGCCCGGATGCTCTGCCACGCAGGCGTAGCTTCATGATGCGCGGGCAGCGACAAGCAACTCCTCCCGGGAGGCTTTCGAACTAGCTGGAGGGTGAGGGCCCGGAGCTGAAACGGCCAGCAC
>JBOGYN010000051.1:0-6611 GCA_050696855.1 Solirubrobacteraceae bacterium
CAAGCCGCCCTTTTCGCTGGAGCTAAATCAGGACCAGAAGGACATCCGGGACTGGGTCAAGGGGTTTTCCGAGCAGACGGTGCGGCCGGCGGCCGCAGAATGGGACGAGCGTGAGGAGACGCCGTGGCCGGTGATCCAGGAGGCCGCGAAGATCGGGCTGTACAGCCTCGAGGGGATTGCTCAGTTCTGGTACGACGAGAGCGGGATCATGTTCCCGATCGTCAACGAGGAGCTGTTCTGGGGCGACGCGGGCATCGGGATGTCGATCATGGGCACGACCCTCGGCGTCGCGGCGATCCAGGCCAACGGCACGCCCGAGCAGTGGGGCGAGTGGATCCCGCAGTGCTTCGGGACCGAGTCAGAACCCCAGGTGGCGGCCTTCTGTGTCTCTGAGCCGGACGCCGGTTCGGACGTCTCCTCGCTGCGCACCCGCGCCAAGTACGACGAGGCCAGTGACGAGTGGGTCCTCAACGGTCAGAAAGCGTGGGCCACGAACGGCGGCATCGCCAACATCCACGTGGTCGTCGCCCAGGTCGACCCCGAGCTCAAGGCGCGCGGTCACGCCTCGTTCGTGATCCCGCCCGGAACCAAGGGTCTCGAGATGGGCACCAAGGTCAAGAAGCATGGCCTGCGGGCCTCGCATACCGCCGACGTCTTTCTTGATGACGTGCGGATTCCCAACTCGTGCCTGCTGGGCGGCCAGGAGAAGCTCGACCAGCGCCTCGCCCGCGCCCGCGAAGGCCAATCGTCACGCGGCCAGGCGGCGATGCGGACGTTCGAACTCAGTCGCCCGACCGTCGGCGCGCAGGCGCTGGGTATCGCCCGGGCCGCCTACGAGTACGCCCTGGACTACGCCAAGGAGCGCTCGCAGTTCGGGCGTCCGATCATCGACAACCAGGCGATCGCCTTCACGCTCGCTGACATGAAGATGGAGATCGACGCCGCGCGGCTGCTTGTCTGGCGCGCCGCCTGGATGGGCCGCAACGGCCACGACTTCGAGAACGCCGAGGGCTCGATGAGCAAGCTCAAGGCCGGCGAGGTTGCCGTCTGGGCCACGGAACGAGCGATCCAGATCCTGGGCGGGAACGGCTACACGCGCGAGTTTCCGGTCGAGCGAATGCACCGCGACGCGAAGATCTACACGATCTTCGAGGGCACCTCAGAAATCCAGCGTCTGGTCATCTCACGGGCGATCTCCGGGATGCACATCCGCTAGCCAGGCTGCCGGGCGGCGGCCGACCCGCCGTCCGGGGAGACCGCCCGGCGGGCGGCCAGCGCCGGGGACGGTGGGCCCAACGGCCGGGCCTCGGCAACGACGTCGAGCGCCTCGAGGATGTTGCGCAGGCTGACCAGGAGCGCGCCGCTCACCGGCCAGAACCCGGCGGGAAGCTGATCGATGGCCAGCTCGTCAGCGAAGGTCTCCAGATCGGCGCGAACGCCCCGAACGGCGTCGACGTCGGCCGCCGCGACGGCGGCGCCGGCCCGGTTCACCAGCGCCAACCACGGGTCGCGGAAGCTGGGTTCCCACCGCTCTGGTGGCGTATGCGCGAGTCCGATCGTGCGGGCCATGCTGCGCGTCTCGGCGACCGCCTGGGCAAGTTGATTGAGGAGTGGGCGGAAGTCCTCGGCCGCCCGCATCCGCCCTGGTGCCGCCGGCCGTGGGTTCAGGCGCCCGCTCTCGCGAGCCTGGGCGAGAAACCTCCAGGCCTGATCGACGTCACCGTCCAGTTCGTCGGTCCGGTCGATCCAGCCTTCCGGACCGCGATCGCCGTCCCTGGCCGTAGGCGCGTCTTCCCGCCCGAGGTCGGCGGCGATGTCGCCCAAAAGACCGCCCAGCCGCTCACTGATGACGTTGATCTGGTGAGCAGCACTGCGATCGCGCAAGGGCGGCCAGACGACGAAGTTGACCAGCAGACCAACCGCGATGCCGATGCCGGTATCGAGCAGGCGCGCGGTCAGCATGCCGCCGTTATTGCTGTACCCGGTCGTGAGCACGACCAGTGCTGTCGCGGCCGCGGTGGTCGTCTCGGCGCGCAGGCCCGGCGTCGCCCCGGCGATCAGGCCGAGGAGGATCGCCGCCCCGAGTGAGAGCACACCGACCCCGAAGACCTGTCCGGCGCCAAACGCGAAGAGCACGCCGAGCACGCTGGCGGCGGCCTGCTGACCGCCGCGCCTGAGCGTCCCGAACACGGTCGCGTGGACGGTGAGCAGCGCCGCCCACGGCGCCAGGAACGGCTGGGCGATGTGAAAGACGTGAACGGCCAGGATCCACGCGGCTACTGCCGCGATCACGGTCTTGACCAGTTGGGAGACGTTGGTCCAGGTGACCGGGTCCCGGAGCCGGTGAGAAACTGCAGCTAACACGGCTGATCGTCATCTACCCGCGCCACCGGCCGCCCACGCACGGCTAGCTCGCGCCCGCGGCAGCCCGTCGCCGAGCGCGATTGGGGCGACTTACGCTAGGGGAGCCCCAACTGCTGGCTCGTGCAGTTGCTGGACGGCGGAATCGGCCCGGGGCCATAGTCCCCCGAATTCGGCGTGACCGCAAACCCGAGCGCGGCGGCGTTGTCATCCTGGAGTCGCACGACGTCGGATCCGAAGGTAGGGGAGATGGTGAAGAACCACTCGTCGCCCAGGCTGCACTGCAGGGCGCCGCTGTAGTCGGCCACCTGCTCGGCGTACCCGAGCTGATCTTCGGCCAGGCCGAAGATGAAGGCGGCCGGCGCCTTGACCTCGGCGGCGAGCGACGCGTGCAGGGACGGGTAGGGCTCGCCGGGGACCGAGAAGAAGGGCAGGTCATCGATCCGCAGCGCCACCAGAGGTGCCACGTAGACGTCGCCGTAGGCCCAGGGCGGCGTGTTGGCGCGCATGATCTTGTAGCCGCCCACGGGCGAGCCGTTGGCCGGCTCGGTCCCGGCCGCCAGCAGCACCGGGTTGTTGTTGACCACGTTGATGTTCTGCGCGTGACCGGCCACCAGCGAGTTGTGCAGGTAGACCGGGGAGTGGGCCGCCGCCGTCATCGCCATCCGCGCCACGGCGTTGCCGAAGCGATCGGCCGGCCCGTTGTCACTGGTCGGGCCGGGGTCGACCGCTGGGTCGGTTGCCCGGGGAGGCGCCGCCGGCCACGTATGCCCGAGCGCGCCCACGGTCACCACCGCAACCGAGCCGGGATACCCGTAGGAGACCGAGGACGGAATCCCGCTCTCGTCGTGTTCGAGGAAGGTGGCGGTCGCACCCGGCCAGTCGGGCGAGACCTTGTTCAGTGGGCCGTAGACGGTGGGGTGGCTCGAGTAGTTGACCAGGGTGACGATCACGTGCCCGGTGGGGGCCACCCCCTGGAGCACCCGCAGTTGATTGTCGGGCGGGTAGGCCCGGGTGTCACCGGTCGCGGAGCTGTCGGCGTCGCTGCCGAACGTGCGCGAGAAGCCGGTCATGTCCGCGGTCCCCCAGCGCAGCGCCGCGGGGCGCTCGGCCGCCACCGCGCGTCGGATCGCCGCTTCGGTCTGTGACTTGACATAGGCCAGGTAGCTGGTGGGAACGCCGCCCCAGACCCCGATGTCGTCGGGTCCGTTGTGAGAGTGGGTGGACTGCAGAAGGATGTGCGAGACCGGAATGTTGAGCTCGCGCGCCATGTCGGCGGCGATGTCGGCAAACCCGTAGGGCCCGTTCTGGTAAGCGACCGAATATCCCTGGGCGTCGATCGTCCCCATCACCACCTGACTGCCGTTGCGGTCGCGCACGGCGATGACCCGGGCGTAGATCGGAGGGAGCACGGCCTGGGCAGGGTGGACGGGGCCAATGCCATAGCCGCCCAGGAAGACGCCGGCCAGCGAGGTCGGGGTGATGTCCTGCTTGTCGGCGCCGACGGCAAAGCGCGCGGCGGACCGGGGAATGCGCCGGTGATGCTTGCCGGTGGGGTGGTGATGCTTGCCGGTGGGGTGGTGAAGCGGCGCCGCCGCCGCCGACGCACCGACGCCGAGGCCGCCAACCATCAGCGAGACGATCAGAGAGCTCTTGACGGACCGGAGAATCTGAGCACCTTACCGGACCTGACCTGGATGCGCCGGTTTTTAGTCAAACGCCGAGGTTCGACCCGGTGCGGCTCGTTCAGGCGTAACCGCTGGCCGACGGGCCGGCTAACTGAGGGGGCCAGGGACCCAGCTGACCGATTTCAGCGCATGGCTGGGCGGCCAAGACCGCCGGGTGAGCGGCGCTCGAACGGCGATGTCAGGACGCGGGTGCCTCGGGTGACTCGGGAGCGTCAGCGTGGGGCGCGACCTGTGCGAATTCGTCGGTGTTGGCGTCCATTTCGGAGCCCTCGAAGTCGGTCAAGTCGGGCTGTTCCGTGGTTCCGTTGGCCGCCGCCTCTTTGCGGGCGTTCTTGCGGGCGTTCTTTTCGACCCGGCGCTCGCGGAGTCGGCTCTCGCGGGAGAGCTTGTCCATGGTGGTCTTCTTTTTGCCACGTGAGGACATGCAGTTCCTCCTGGGTTGAGAGTCGCCAGCGAGGGCGAAGGGCGCGGCGTTTGAATGGCGCGCGCGGGGCCCAAGACCGGCTGAGCTAAGGCGCTGGGCGTGCGGTTCACTGCCTCGCTGCCCCGTTAAAGCTATCGCGCAAGAGCTGCGGACGCGACGGCGAACAAAACGGCGGAGGGGAATGTCCCCCCCGCCGCAGTCAATCTGGCTAGAGGGCCACTACGTTGCCGGCGGCGGGACCCTTGGGGCCCTGCTCGGCGTCATAGCTGACCTTCGCGCCTTCGGCCAGCGACTTGTAGCCGCTGCCCTGAATCGAGCTGTGGTGGACGAAAAGGTCCTTGCCGGAATCATCGGGCGTGATGAAACCAAAGCCCTTCTCGTCGCTGAACCACTTCACGGTTCCTGTTGCCATGTGGCATTCCTCCGATTATGTGCACTGCGAAACGCGGAGGAGCTGAAGAGCAACGACTGCGGTGACGCGGGGCACTACGAATTCAGCCGAGCGAATGCTCGACCGGGTGCAAGCATAGCGCGCCAGCACTCACGTGGTTAAGCCGACCGGCGAACGAGCTTTCCGAGACCGTGTCCAGTGCCCTCTGGGACTGCTACCGTCCCAGTACGGGTGCCGTTGCCCGTGAGGCTCCATCCGCCCGCGCGGAGGACCTCCGAACACCACGCTGGCGAAGGAAGGGAGACGGATGTCGACTGGCTCGGATGACGCTCCTGAAGCGTCCACCGCACCAAGCGAAGCCGCCTCCGACGGCGCCCCGCCCGACGCACCGGCTGACGCCCAGCCCGACGCACCGGCAGAGCCCCCGGCCGACGCGCAAGCCGAAAGCGAAGCCCCGAAGCGCAAGCCTCAGATAACGGCCCGCGAGCGGGCCGAGCGCAAGCGCGAGGAGAAGCTCGAAAACGTCCGCGAAGAGGTCAAGGCCGGCTCGTTGGTAATCCGGCAGATGACCGATGAGGAGCGGGCTCGCTACCCGCCGCGCGAGAACGCGCCCCGGCCCAAACGGTTCGGAGGGCGATGAGCTTCTCGGGACGCCAGGGTCTCACGGCCCGGATCCGGCAGATGGCCCGGACCTTTCCCGCGCCGGTGTCCACGGCAGCCGAGGACTCTGCTCCCGGTACCGACGCCAGCCGGGTGGCCGCCCGGGTGCAGGCTCTCCAGGCGCGGGTCGCGGAGCTCGAGCAGATGGTCCAGGGACTGCAGGACGCCGTCTTTCGCGAGTCCCATCGACACGAGAAGCGCATCGAAGAGCTCGAAGCGCGGACCGAACCCGCCGCGCTCGCAGTTGCCTTGAGCAAGAACGCTCGCGAACGCGGCCTATAGGCCGGCCTTCGTTGACCGCCTTCTTCATACCGGGCCACGCCGACCAGGCCAGCTCGACGCGCGACGCCTACCAGGCGATGCGCAACCAGCTCGAACGCCAGCTCGGCCGCGCTCCCCGCCAGCGGCGGATCGTCGAGCTGTGGGCGCGCCGCGGCAGCGTCGACTGCGTCACCACGGTTGGCCAGCCCGACCCGATCTGCGGCGATCTCGTGATCGCGATCTTCGACATGGGTCCTCATCAACCGTTCGTGGTCTGTCACCAGCGTGGCGAGGTGGGGGCGGACGTCAGCAACGAGTTGCTGGCCGACAGCGCGTATACGGTGTCGGAGTTCGACGCGTGAACCACCCCGCCGCAGCTTGACGCAACTCACCGAGATCACCCTGCTCGGCGGAGACCGTCTCCGCGTGGCCGGCGACGCCAAAGAGGTCGAAAAGGCGATCCTGTCGGCGGCCCGCGGCTCGCTGATGGAGCTCGCGTGGGTCACCGAGGCCGAGACCGGCCAGGGGATCGGGGTAAACCCCGACCACGTCATGCTTCTGCGCGCCCTGGCCGACTGAGACCCGGCCAAAAGGCCCAGCAAATGGGCATGGTAAGGTTGGCAGACGCTCCGCGAGCCCTGCGCCCCTCTCGCTTTCTGAGCGGCATGCATGTCAGAGGGGCAGAGAGGCGGTTGGCCAATGGCCACCGCAACACGGAAGTTTCCCTCATGAATGGTCTTTGCTGCCCAGGCTGCAACCTGCGGTTTCCTCGCTCCGCGGCGCACATCACCGTGTGTCCTCAGTGTGGTCTGCCGCCGGCCTCAGT
>JBOGYN010000052.1:0-12873 GCA_050696855.1 Solirubrobacteraceae bacterium
TCGCCACTCAAGGCACCTCGACGGAACGACGGGAGGCGCTGGTCTCATCGTGGCCCTCCGAACGGGCAAGCGATCTTGGCGCTCTCCCGCCGTCCGCCGGCAACAAGAAAGGATGACCAGTGAGCGAGACCGCCGAGCTGCCTGTTCGCGGGCCGTTCTCGGGCCAGCTCTCCGCGGGGCACTGACCCGCCCGGGGCGGAGCTCAGGCTCCGACGACCGCCGTCTCCTCAGGCGCGTCGCGCTCGGCGAGCACCCGCTTGTAGTCGCGCGGCATCACCTTGACGAAGCGTTCCCGGGAGCGTTCCCAGGAGGCCAGGACATTGCGCGCGACCAGCGAGCCGGTGCGCTGGGCGTGCTCGGAGATCAACGCCTTGACCTCCTCGTCGTCGGCCTCGGCCAGCGGCTCGAGGTCGACTAGCTCGAGGTTGCAGCGCCCCTCGAAGCCGCGGTCCTTGTCATAGACATAGGCGACGCCTCCGCTCATCCCGGCGGCGAAATTGCGTCCGGTGGGACCGAGCACGACCACGCGACCGCCGGTCATGTACTCACAGCCATGGTCTCCGACCCCCTCGACGACCGCCTTGGCGCCTGAATTGCGGACCGCGAAGCGCTCCCCGGCCAGCCCGCGGAAGAAGGCCCGGCCGGCCGTGGCGCCGTACAAGACGGTATTGCCGACGATCATGTTCTCCTCGGCGCGGAACAGGGCCGCGTCGGGAGGACGGACGGAGACGATGCCGCCCGAGAGACCCTTACCGGTGTAGTCGTTGGTCTCCCCGCGCAGCGAGAAAGAGATCCCGGGAGCCAGCCAGGCGGCGAAGCTCTGACCCGCCGAGCCCGAGAAGGAGATGTCGATCGTCGCCTCCGGCAGACCATGCGCGCCGTGACGCCGAGCTATTTCGCCCGACAGGATGCCGCCGACGGTGCGGTTGACGTTACGCACCGGAACCGGGCCGTGACGTACCGGCTTGCCCTCTTGCAGCGCAGGCGCGCACATGTCGATCAGCTCCCAGTCCAGCGCGTCATCGAGCACCGGCACCTGGGGGCGGGTCCGCGAGCGGGACATGTCGGGCGGGAGGTCGGGGCTGGAGAGCACCATCGAGAGGTCGACGCCGCGCGACTTCCAGTGGTCGATCGCCTCGTCGGTCTCCAGCAGCTCGGTCCGCCCGATCAAATCCTCGAACCGGCGCACGCCGAGCTTGGCCATCAGCCCCCGGACCTCCTCGGCCATGAACATCATGTACGCCGTGACGTGATCGGGCGTGCCCTGGAAGCGCGCGCGCAGCTCGGGGTTCTGGGTCGCGATCCCGACCGGGCAGGTGTTCAGATGGCAGACCCGCATCATGATGCAGCCCATGGCGATCAGCGGCGCGGTCGAGAAGCCGAATTCGTCGGCGCCGAGCAGCGCGCCGATGACCACATCGCGGCCGGTCTTGAGCTGCCCGTCGACCTCGACCGTGATCCGCGAGCGCAGGTCGTTGAGCAGCAGCGTCTGCTGGGTCTCGGCCAGCCCGATCTCCCACGGCACCCCAGCCGACTGAATCGAGGACTGCGGCGACGCGCCGGTCCCCCCGTCGTGCCCGGAGATCGTGACATGGTCGGCGTTGGCCTTCGCCACGCCGGCCGCGACGGTGCCGACGCCCACCTCGGAGACCAGCTTGACCGAGACCGACCCCTCGGGGTTTGAGCAGCGCAGGTCATAGATCAGCTGCTTGAGATCCTCGATCGAGTAGATGTCATGGTGGGGCGGGGGCGAGATCAGCCCGACGCCCGGGGTCGAGTTGCGGATCTTGGCGATGTAATCGTCGACCTTGTGCCCCGGCAGCTGGCCGCCCTCGCCGGGCTTGGCGCCCTGGGCCATCTTGATCTGGAGCTGATCGGCGTTGACGAGGTAGTTGATCGTGACCCCGAAGCGGCCCGAGGCCACCTGCTTGATCGCCGAGCGCCGCTCGTCACCGTTCTCGTCGGGCTCAAAGCGCGCCGGGTCCTCGCCACCCTCGCCGGTGTTGGACTTGCCGCCCAGCCGGTTCATGGCCACGGCCAGGGTCTCGTGGGCTTCGCGCGACAGCGAGCCCAAGCTCATCGCCCCGGTGCTGAAGCGCTTGACGATCTCGGTGGCGGGCTCAACCTCCTCCAGCGGGATCGGCTGCTCGGCGCAGCGCAGCTTCATCAGCCCGCGCAGTGCCGCCCGGCGAGTGGCCTCATCGTTGACCTGGCGCGCGAACTCATCGTAAATCCGTTGCGGGTCCCGGCGGTCCAGGCCGGAGGCCTGGGCGCGCACGGCGTGCTGGAGGGAGGCGACCGTGTCTGGGTTCCAGATGTGCAACTCGCCGTCGCGGCGCCACTGCAGGACACCGCCGACCGGCAGCAGGTCACGCCCCGTGCGGGGGTAGGCCCGGAAGTGTCGCTCAAGCGCTTCGGTGGCCAGCACGCCGAGCCCGACGCCGCCGATCCGGGACGCGGTGCCGGTGAAGTGCTTGTCGATCAGCTCGTGCTCGAGCCCCACCGCCTCGAAGATCTGGGCGCCGCAGTAGGACTGGATCGTCGAGATCCCCATTTTGGCGATCGTCTTGAGCAGGCCCTTGCCGATCGCCTTGACGATCTGCACCTCGGCCTCCTCACGCTCGAGATCCACGGGCAGCAGCGACCGGTCGGCGAGCTCGTCGAGGGACTCGAACATCAGGTACGGGTTGATCGCCGACGCCCCGTAGCCGATCAGTGTCGCCATGTGGTGGATGTCGCGCGGCTCGCCGGATTCGATCACCAGGCCGGTGCGCAGGCGCGTGCCGGCCCGGACGAGGTGGTGGTGCACGGCGGCCACGGCGAGCAGCGATGGCATCGCGACCCGTTCGGGACCGAGATTGCGGTCCGAGAGGATGATGATGTTGGCCCCGTTCTCGACATATCCCTCGGCTTCGGTGCAGAGAAGCGCCAGGCGCCGGTCCATCCCGTCGGTGCCGTCCTCGATCGGCCAGGTGATGTCGAGCGTGGCGGCATTGAAGATCTCGTGCGAGACCTGGCGCAGCTTCTCGAGCTCGTGGTTACGCAGGATCGGCTGATCCATGACCAGCTGATGGGCCTGATCGGGCGACTCGGTGAGCAGGTTGACCTCGGCGCCGACGCCGGTGTGCAGGCTCATGACGACGTTCTCGCGGATCGCGTCGATCGGGGGGTTGGTGACCTGGGCGAAGAGCTGCTTGAAGTAGGCAAAAAGCGGCGGCTGGCGCTCGGAGAGCACGGCCAGGGCGGCATCGTTGCCCATGCTGGCCACCGGCTCCTCGCCCTTGGTGGCCATCGGGGCGATGATCATCCGCAGGTCTTCCTGCGAATAACCGAAGGCCAGCTGCTTGGAGCGCAGCGGCTCGACCCGCGGGGCGCGGGGGTCGCGGTCGGGGAGATCGTCGATGTGCACCACGGAGCGCTCGTACCACTCGCCGTAGGGCTTGCGCCGGGCCACGCGGCGCTTGACCTCCTCATCCTCGACGATCCGGCCCTCCTCGAGGTCGAGCAGGAAGAGCTTGCCGGGCGCCAGTCGGCCCTTGCGCTGAACATGTTCAGGAGCCACCGTCATCACCCCGGTCTCAGAGGCCAGCACGACGTAGCCCTCGGTGTCCTGCACCCACCGGCCGGGTCGTAATCCGTTGCGGTCGAGCACCGCGCCGGCGAGTCGGCCGTCGGTGAAGGCGATCGCCGCCGGCCCGTCCCACGGCTCCATCAGGCAGGAGTGAAAGTCGTAGAACCCCTTCACGTCGGGGTCGAGATCGCGCCGGGTCCGATACGCCTCGGGGATCATCATCATCACCGCGTGGGGCATCGAGCGGCCGCTGAGTACGAGCAGCTCGAGCACGTTGTCGAACACCGCCGAGTCAGAACCGCCCTCGCGGACGACCGGGATCACCTTTTCGAGATCTGAGCCGAACAGCTCCGAAGTCAGCTGGGATTCGCGGGCTCGCATCCAGTTGACGTTGCCGCGCAGGGTATTGACCTCGCCGTTGTGGGCGATCATCCGGAACGGGTGGGCCAGCTCCCAGCTCGGGAACGTGTTGGTGGAGAAGCGCGAATGGACCAGCGCCAGGCGCGAGGCAACCCGCGGATCGCGCAGATCGGGGAAGTACCGCGGCAGTTGCGGGGCGGTGAGCATCCCCTTGTAGACGATCGTCCGGCTCGAGAAGCTCGGCAGCGACAGCCCCGGGCCGGCGGCGCGCTCGATCATGCGGCGGATCACGTACAGCTCGCGTTCAAAGGCGCCCTGGTCCTCTACATCGTCGGCGGCCTGGATGAACACCTGACGGATGACCGGGGCCGAGAGACGGGCGGTCTCGCCCACGAAGCGGTCATCGACGGGCACGTCCCGCCACCACAGCACTCGCTGCCCCTCGGCCACGATCACCGCTTCGATCTGCTGCTCGACGCTGAGCCGCTGCTCGGGATCGGCCGGCAGGTAGCAGACCCCGACGCCGTAGCGGCCCGGTGGCGGCAGCTCGATGCCCGATACCGCGCCGCGCAGGAACGCGTCGGGGATCTGCATCAGGATGCCGGCGCCGTCACCGGTGTTTGGGTCAGCCCCCTCCGCGCCGCGGTGCTCGAGGTGCTCGAGGGCATCGAGCCCCTTCTCGACCACGGCGTGGGTCGCCTCGCCCCAGAGCTTGGCCACCAGGGCGATGCCACAGCCATCGTGCTCGTATGACGGGTGGTAGAGGCCGGTGGCCCCGGGTGGAGCGATTCGATCCATAGAGTGCCCCTGGTGGAAACCGGTAGCGGGCTGACAGGCAGGGCCAGACGGAGTACAAAGGCTACCAGCGCTTTGGCCCGCGGGGGGCCCTCAGGTCTTGCTTTTGGCCTTGCCGGCGGAACTGCCCTTGGCCCGGCTGCCCGAGCCTGAGCCCGCTTTGGTCTTGGCCGAGCTGGACTTGGCCGACGACCCCGAAGAAGCACCAGCACCATCACCGTCGCCGTTGGACGTCGAGGCGCGCTTACGAGGCCGGGCCGGGGCCTTCTTCTTGGCCGCGGGAGCACTCTCCTGATCGCCACCCCGCATCTCGGCCAGGCTCGCCTCCAGGGCGGCCATCAGGTCGGGAGCGGGAGCCTCCTCCTCGGCCTGGGGCTGGACGGCGATCTCCTCGCCGGCCGCCTTGCGCTCGATCAGGTCCAGGACGCGTTCTCGATACTCGTCGTGGTACTTGGTGGGATCAAACTCGGCTGAGAGCGAATCGATCAGCTGCTGGGCCATGGTCAGCTCGCGCTTGCTCGCCTCGGCTTCGCCGACGGCGTCGAGCTCGTCGATCCGGTCGGGCGAGAGGACCTCGTCGCCGAACAGCATCGTCGACATCGTCATCACACCGTTGGTCGGCCGCAGGGCGCACAGCTGCTGCTTGGAACGGATCACGACCCGTCCGATCGCCACCTTGCCCGCCTCCTCCATCGCCTCGAGCAGGAGCTGGTAGGCCTTGGCCCCCCCGGTGGTCGGCGCCAGGTAGTAGGAGTGGTCGTAATAGATGGGATCGATCTCGGCCAGATCGACGAATTCCTCGATGTCGATCGTCTTGGTCGCCTTGGGGTCGAGCGCCTCGAGCTCTTCGGGCTCGATCAGGACGTAGCGGTCGGGGCTGAGCTCGTAGCCCTTCACGATGTCGTCGTAGGCCACCTCTTCCCCGGTCGAGGGGTCGACCCGCTTCTGGCGCACCCGAGTGCCCGTCTTGCTCGAGAGCTGGTGAAAGCGAACCGTCTTGGGTGACGTTGCGCTGTACAGCTTCACGGGTACGTTGACCAGCCCGAAGCTGATCGCGCCGCTCCAGATTGCACGTGCCATTAGCCGGTTTGTATACCCCCGCGAGGACGGCGGCAAGTCCTGATTGCCTTCTTGCCGCCTCCCGGCACCGCTGTGGCGGCCGGTCGGCGCGGCGCCTGATCTCCGCGGCCGGTCATCGGCCGACCGGGGACATGTCGGCGTAGCGGTCGCCGCGGGCCGCCCCGCGGGGAGCCGCCTCGTCGAGCCGGGCCAGATCTTCGGCGTTCAGCTCAAGCTCGCTCGCCTCGACGTTCTGCTCCAGGTACGAGCGCCGCTTGGTGCCCGGGATCGGGACCACGTCGTCCCCCTGGGCCAGCACCCAGGCCAGGGCGAGCTGGCCCGGCGTGCAGTCCTTGTCCCGCGCGATCTCCTGCACGCGCGAGACGAGCTCGAGATTGCGGTCGAAGTTGTCGCCTTGAAAGCGGGGACTGTTGCGTCGGAAGTCACCTTCTGACAATTCGCCCGCGCTCTTGATCGCGCCGGTCAGAAAGCCGCGGCCGAGCGGGCTGTAGGCGACCAGGCCGATGCCCAGCTCGCGCAGAGCCGCCAGCACCTCGCCCTCGGGGTCACGACTCCACAGCGAGTACTCGCTCTGCAGGGCCGAGATCGGGTGGACGTCATGGGCGCGGCGGATCGTCTCCGGCCCGGCCTCGGAGAGGCCGAGGAACCTGACCTTGCCGGCGTCGACAAGCTCGGCCATCGCCCCCACCGTCTCCTCGATCGGGACATCCGGGTCGACGCGGTGCTGGTAATAGAGGTCGATGTGGTCAAGCGCGAGCCGGCGCAACGATGCGTCGCAGCAGTGGTGCACGTACTCGGGGCGCCCGCTGACCCCGCGGGCGGCGGGGTTGTTGGGGTCGCGCACGATCCCGAACTTGGTGGCCACGATGACCTCATCGCGTCGTTCAGCGATCGCCCCGCCGACCAGCACCTCGTTGGTCTGGGGGCCGTAGCTGTCCGAGGTGTCCAGAAGGGTGACGCCGAGATCGAGGGCATAGTGGATCGTGGCCACGGCCTCGTCCTCGTCGGCTGTGCCGTAGAACTCCGACATCCCCATGCAGCCCAGCCCCTGCTCAGAAACGGTGAGACCCTGGCTGCCCAGTGCGCGCTGCTCCATGTTGGTCAGCCTAGCGCCATGAGCGCGGTCACCAAAGGGAGCCGACCGGCGTCACCAACGGGAGCCGACCGGCGTCACCAAAGGGGGGCCGACCGGCGTCACCAAAGGGGGCCGACCGGAGCCACCAAAGGGGCCGACCGGAGTCACGGAGGAAAGCCGAGCGCGGCGAACGAGCATGCATAACGTGAAAATCTCGGCGTCCAACGGCAAGTTTTTCCCGGGGCGCAGGCACAGCCCGCCAAATGCGAAAAACTCAACCTCGTCGGGCAAGATTTTCACGTTTTGCAGGTCACCACGACGATCTGTGTGCCGTCATCCACAACGATCTGTGCCGTCACCACAACGATCTGTGCCGTCACCACGACGATCTGCGCCGTCACCCGACTGATCCGCGGCGATCTCACAGTTCCGTGACTTGAGTCGTTCAATCCCCGTGGACCTCCCCCCCTTCCAGGCCCTGCTCGACGCTCATGGTCGTGACGTCCACCGCTTCTTGATCGCCAGCGTCGGCCCGGTGGACGCCGACGACTGCTACCAGGAGACGTGGATCGCCGCCCTGCGCGCCTACCCGCGCCTGCACGACGCCTCCAGCCTCAAGGGCTGGATCCTGACCGTCGCCCATCGCAAGGCGATCGATCACGTCCGCGCCCGTTCTCGGCGCGCGGTACCCGTCCCCGACACCGAGCCGTGGTCCGAAGCGACGGCTCCCCAGCCCCCGGCCGGCAACGAGGAGATTTGGGGCGACGTAGCCCGACTCCCTGACAAGCAGCGGACGGCGGTGACCCTGCGCTACCTGGCCGACGCGACCTACCTCGACATCGCCGCCGTGATGGAGACCAGCTCCGAGGCCGCCCGGCGCAACGTCTACGAAGGCCTGAAACGACTGCGAAAGGACTATCAACCATGAACGAACTCGACGTCATCGAGCGCCGCCTGCGCGAGCACGCCACAGCCGAGGCCGGGACGCTTCCGGACTTCAGCGGGGCCGCCGCGCGGGCGCAACTGCTCGACGTCGCCTACGCGACGATGGACACGGCCGTGGGACGCCTGCTCCTGGCCTGCACCCCCGACGGGCTGATCCGGATCGACTATCTCGACGGGGACCAGGAGGACGAGCGGCTCGCCGACCTCGCCCGCCGGGTCTCTCCCCGGGTCCTCGCCGTCCCGCGCAAACTCGACCGCGCCCGCCGCGAGCTCGAGGAGTACCTCGACGGCCGGCGCCGCGCCTTCGAGCTCGCGCTCGATCAGCGGCTGATGAGCGATTTTGGACGCCGGGTGCTGGCCGCCACGGCGGCGATCCCCTACGGCTCCACCTCCACCTACGGCGCGGTAGCCGCCCAGGCGGGCAGCCCGCGCGGCTCGCGCGCGGCCGGCAACGCGCTGGGGTCAAACCCACTGCCGATCATTCTGCCCTGCCACCGCGTGCTGCACGCGGGCGGCGGCCTGGGCGGCTACACCGGTGGCCTGGACCGCAAGCGCTCCCTGCTGGCGATCGAGCAGGGACAGGCGTCGCTGTCTGTGTGAGGCGTCTCACAGTCGCGCGATGGCGAATTGCGCGAAGCTCAGCTGGTCGAGAGGGAGACGAACCGTGCGAAGAGAGCTACGCCAAAGCCTGCCGCCCGGACCCCGTGTGCCGAGCGTGATCCAGCTGCTCGGGACGTGGACCCGCCCCACGGCCGCACTCGAGGGTCTGCGGCGTTACGGCAAACGCGTCACGGTCAAGCTCCCCTTCCAGCCGCCGTTTGTGATCCTCTCGGATCCGGCCGATATCAAGGCGCTCTTCACGGCGCCGGCCGACGCGGTGCACCCCGGGGAAGGGGCGAGCATCCTGGCCCCGATCGTCGGGCGCAACTCGGTGATCCTGCTCGACGAGCAAGCACACCTCTCCCAGCGGCGGCTGCTCCTGCCCGCCTTTCACGGCGAGCGCATGCAGGGCCTGCGGGGCGTCATGACCGAGCTCTGTGAAAGGGAGATCGGATCCTGGCCCGGGGCGGAGCCGGTCGCGCTTCACCCCCGGCTGCAGCGGCTGACACTGGAGATCATCCTCCAGGCCGTGTTCGGGCTGGATCGCGGTCCGACCCTGGATCGTCTGCGCGATCTCCTCTCCGAGGTCCTGGCCTTTTCCGAGAGTCCCCTCTCGGTCCTTCCCGCGCTCCAGAGGGTGCTGGGGTGGACATCGACTCAGCGCCGTTTCAACGCACTCATGCGCGACACCGACGAGATCATCTTCGGACTGATCGCCCAGCGCCGGGCGGCCGAGGGCCGGGCCGGCGAGGGCCGCGCGGGCGAACGCCCGGCGGGTGAGGAAGCCGGCGATGGCGCGCCCACATCCGGCGACGACGTCTTCTCGATGCTGCTGGCGGCCCGCCACGAGGATGAGTCGCCGATGTCGGCTCAGGAACTCCGCGACGAGCTCATGACCGCCCTGGTGGCCGGGCACGAGACCACGGCCTCCCAGCTCGCCTGGGCGCTCGAGCGCCTGGCCCGCGAGCCCGAGGTCCAGGCGCGGCTGCGGACCGAGGTCGACGAGAACAACGGTGACGAGTACCTGACCGCGACGATCAACGAGATCCTGCGCCTGCGCCCGGTGCTCCCCAACGCCGAGCCCCGCCTCACCAAGCGCGAGATTGAGATCGGTGGCGTGCGCTACCCCGCGGGCGTGGTCCTGTTGGCCAGCGCCTACCTCGTCCACCACGACCCGGAGCTGTATCCCGAACCGGCCGCGTTCCGGCCCGAGCGCTTCCTCGGCAACCCGCCCGGCACCTATACGTGGCTGCCGT
Organism: Solirubrobacteraceae bacterium; assembly: GCA_050696855.1. Lineage (GTDB taxonomy): Bacteria > Actinomycetota > Thermoleophilia > Solirubrobacterales > Solirubrobacteraceae > Palsa-465. Next base: position 9,683 of record JBOGYN010000052.1, read on the forward strand.
TCGGGGGAGGCCGGCGCCGCTGCCTGGGCGCGAGCTTCGCGATCGAGGAGATGAAGATCGCCTTGCGGACCGTGATCCGCAGCTTCACCCTCTCCCCCGGTTCCCCCCAGGCGGAAACCACGCGCCGGCGGAGCATCACCTTCAGCCCCTCGCACTCGGCCACGGTCATCCTGCACCCGCGCGCCGCCCTCGCTCCGGTCAGGGTGGACGCCCTGGTGGCCAGCTCCTGAGCACGCGCGGGCTCCTAGCTGGCGCGTGGCCATGACGCCCGTGGGGTAGAAACCCCGCCATGGACTTCCTGCGCCCGGTGCGCGCTCTCGATCGCGCTCAGCAACGCCGGCGCTGGGTGGCGATTCCGGTGGCGGTGGTCAAGAAGTTCGGCGACGACCAGGGGGGCAGCCTGGCGGCGCTGGTCGCCTACTACGCCTTCTTCTCGCTGTTCCCGCTGCTGCTGGTCTTCCTGACGATCCTGGGCTTCGTGCTTCAGGGCGATCCGGGCGCCCAAGAGTCGATCCGCAAGTCGGTCCTCGCCCAGTTTCCGCTCGTGGGGACCAAGATCAACGTGGGCGAGCTGCACGGCAGCGTCGTCGCGCTGGTGGTCGGGCTGGTCACCTCACTGCTCGCCGGTCTCGGCGTAACCCAGGCGGCGCAGAATGCCTTCGATCGCCTCTGGGCGGTGCCGTTCAAGGACCGTCCCAACTTCCTCCAGTCCCGACTACGCGGGCTGATGCTGCTCGGCTTGCTCGGCCTGCTGTTCATCGTCGCCACCCTGGCCTCAGGGCTGGTCACGGGAGGACTGGGCGGCGGCTGGCTGGTTGCGGTGGCCGGGATCTTGCTGTCGCTGCTGCTCAACTTCGGCCTCTTCTTCGCCACCTTCCGACTCATGACCGCAGCGGAGATCCCTTCGCGCGATCTGCGCGTGGGCGTGCTCGTGGCCGGCGTACTGTGGGCGCTGCTGCAGTCGCTGGGCGGCCTCTACATCGGCCACGTCCTCAAGGGCCAACACGGGGCCTACTCGGAGTTCGGGTTCGTGATCGCGCTGCTCGTCTGGCTTCACCTCGGTGCCCAAATGACGCTCTACGCGGCCGAGATCAATGTCGTCCTCAAGCGGCGCCTGTGGCCCCGGAGCCTGTTCGGGCCACCCGAGGCCCCCGCCGACCAGCGCGCGCTGCGCGCCCTGGCCAAAGTCGAGGAACGCTCGGACGCCGAGCGCATCGACGTCGAGTTCGAACCCTGAGCGCCGCCTCAGCGCCGCCTCAGCGCCGCCTCAGCGCCGCCTGAGGGCCGTCTCAGCTACCGGCTCTCACCTGACCGGTGGCGGCGTCCCCTCGGCACTGGCCGTGAGCGCTGGATCCCAGTCGCACACCGCGCAGGCGTGCCGAAAGGCCGAGCGGGCGAAGGTGAGCGCCGCGCCGTGCGGGTCAGCGCTTGCGCAGACATCGCTCCAGTCCAGGACGTATTCGCCCAGGTCGGGCTCCCATCGCGCGGCCGAGGGCGACAGCGCCTCGGTCCCGAACCCATCCGGCGCTCCATGGGCGTACGCATAGAAGGCGGCCTGCCGGTAGCGGGCATCGCCGGGCCACCATCCGACCGCGACCTCCTGGGCGTCCATGGCGTTGCGCATGATGAAGTCGTTCGAGGGCGGATCAGCCGGCGCGCCGGAGAACAGGCTCAGGGCAAGGTCAAACGATCCCCACCATGCGTTGACCGGGGTGCTGCGGCCCCGATACGGCGCGCGAAACGCCGCCAGAACGAGCGCGGCCCGGGTCGCGGCGGCGAAATAAGCGTCGACCTGCCCGGGGTCATAGCTGGCGTGCTCGTCATCCTCGTCGAGGGGCACGCTCCACGGCACCTCCTGCGGCGTCGGATCGATCTCAACGCCACCCGCGAGCGCGCGGACCGCGTCCAGCACGCCGCGCGTGACTTCGCCCACCGGACGGTCCGGCGTGAGCGCGACGCGCTGAGCGCGGCCCCCGCTGTGTTCGACGATCGCTTCGTGGCTGCGCAGATCGAGCGCCACGACCAGTGCCCCGGAGCCGTCGGGCGCAGGCAGGGGCGCCGTCTCCCACCCCCGCGCAGTCAGCCTCAGGGCCGCGTGCTGGAGCTGTGGCTCGGGCGGCGCCAACACGACCGCGAGCTTGCCGAGGACCTGCGTGTGGGCGTGCAACGTGTCACAGGTGGGCGCCCACTCGTCATAGGAGAGCAGCGCCCAGTCGGGGGTCATCGACTCACGTTATCGCGGCAGGAGGCGACGGACCAGCTCGATGAGCGGGTCGCGCAGCAGTCGCAGCCCGTCGAGGTCGCGGGCGGCGAGACGCGTCGTCACCATCGTGATGACCGCCGCGACGAGTGCCTCACAGGCAAACCGCTCGGCCCGTGTGCGGACGTCGAAAGCTTCGGCCACGGCGTCCACGAACCGCTGCTGGATCTCGGCCCGCCGTTCGAGCACCTTGTCGCCGGCGGCGTAGACCTCGACCATGAACAGGCGCGCGAAGGCGGGTTCGGCCGCGAGCGCATCGAGGTAGGCGCCGATCGCCCGGTCAAAGCGCGCCAGCGCCGTTGCGTCAGAGGCCACCTCGCGCTCGAGATCCTTGAGCATCACGGTGGCGGCCAGCTCGTAGGCCGCGATGAAGCAGTCCTGCTTGGAGTCAAATTGCTCGTAGAAGGTCTCGCGTGACGTGCCCGCGCGCTTGAGCACGTCAGCCACCTACGTTGCCACGTAGCCCTGCTCGGCCATCGCCTCGGCCATCGCCCGCAGCATTCGCCCGCGCTGAAACCCGGTCACCTGCTCCCGCGTCATCCCATGGCGGCCCCGCGGCAGCCGCTGGGGCGCATCAGGGCCCGCGTCGGCGGACCGCCGGGTGGGAGATGAAGCTTTCAGCCCTGGCATCTTGCCCCGCATCATAGAGGCCGGTATAGTCTGCGAACATACGTGTTCGCTAGGTTTCCCCGCCACCTGGTCTCGGGCGTGGCTCCCGCGGTGGTCGTGTTCGTGGCCGCGCTCGGCACGTTCGTGGCCTGCACTCCCGCCGAGGCCGCACAGGTTTCCCAGGACATGCGCATCACGATGTCCGATGGCGTGAGCCTGCAGGCGACCCTGACCGGGCAGGCGCCGCTCACCGCGCGGCCGGTGATCGTCGAGTTCAGCCCCTATGGCTCCGGGAGCGCCACCACCTACGACGGCCCGGCCT
>JBOGYN010000053.1:0-12922 GCA_050696855.1 Solirubrobacteraceae bacterium
GCCTCGGCGAGCAGGACCCGGTCGGGGTACTCGTGCTCCATCACGCTGCGCACGCGCTTGAGGTAGGCGTGGCTCTCGGCTAGGTTCTCGCAGTTGGTGCCCTCGCGCTCGAACAGGTAGGGCACGGCATCGAGCCGGAAGCCGTCGAGCCCCAGGTTCAGCCAGAAGCGCAGAACGTCGAGCATCGCGTCGCCGACGTCCGGGCTGTCGTAATTGAGGTCGGGCTGATGGGAGAAGAAGCGGTGCCAGTAATAAGCCCCGGCGATCGGGTCATAGGTCCAGTTGGAGACCTCGGTATCGGTGAAGATGATCCGGGCATCGCGGTAGCGCTCGTTGGTGTCTGACCACACGTACCAGTCGCGCTTGGGCGATTGCGGATCCGAGCGCGACTCCTGAAACCACGGGTGGTCAGCCGAGGTGTGGTTCATGACCAGGTCGGCGATCACCCGGATCCGCCGGCCGTGGGCGGCCTCGATCAGCTCGGCGATGTCGTCGACGGTTCCGTAATCCGGGTGGACCTTGGTGAAGTCCGAGATGTCGTAGCCGCCATCGCGCAGCGGTGATTCGTAGAAGGGCAGCAGCCAGATGCAGTCGATCCCCAGCCACTGCAGGTAGTCGAGCTTCTCGGTCAGCCCGCGCACGTCGCCCGAGCCGTCGCCGTTGGCGTCGAAGAAGCCCCGGATGTGGATCTCGTAGAAGATCGCGCGCTTGAACCACAGGGGTTCGGCCTCGAACCACTGCCGGGCCTGGGCGTTGGCCTGGTTCTGGGCCTCCTGGCTGGTGCTCGCCCGCGGCTCGCGAGCGAGCAGATGGGTCAGGGTGGGAGGACCGACGCTCATGCCGCCGCCCGCCGGGGCCGCCCGATCAACGCTCGACCTCGAGCACGTGAGCCTGGCGCGAGCCCGGGGTCAGGGCCACGAAGTTGGCGCCGATGCGCCATTGGAAGCGCTCTTGCGAGAGCACGTCGTAAACGGTGAAGCTGGGCGGTAGCCCGAGACTGGCCGGGATCACGGCTACCCCCTGCTGGGGCTGGTGGGGGTCGAGGTTGACCACGCAGATGACGGTATCCGCCCCCGATTGCTTGGCATAGGCGATCAGGGCGTCGTTGGCGGTGTCCAGGAAGATGACGTTTGACAACGTTTGCAGGGCCGGGTGGGCGCGGCGGACCGCGTTCAGGCGCGCGATCATCGGCAGCAGCGGGCCGTCCAGGGCGCGGGGGGTCAGCTGGTATTTCTCGGAGTCCAGGTACTCCTCCGAGCCCTCGCGCACGGGCACGTTCTCGAAGTTCTCATAGCCGGAGTAGACGCCGTAGCTGGGGCTCAGGGTCGCGGCGAGGACCAGCCGGGCCTCGAACGCGGGCCGCCCGCCGTGCTGGAGATACTCGTGCAGGATGTCGGGGGTGTTGGCGAAGAAGTTGGGGCGGAAGTAATCCTGCTCGCCGGAGTAGGCGAGCTCGGACACGTACTCGGTCAGCTCCCAGCGGGCGTTCTTCCACGTGAAGTAGGTGTAGGACTGCGAAAACCCGAGCTTGCCCAGGTGGCGCATGACCGAGCGTTTGGTGAACGCCTCGGCGAGGAAGATCACGTCGCGGTCGCGGCCGTGGACCTCGTCGATCAGCCACGCCCAGAACGCGAACGGCTTGGTGTGGGGGTTGTCAACGCGGAACACCTTGACCCCGCAGTCGACCCACTTCAGGACGACCTCGCGCAGAGCCTCCCAGAGCGCCCGCCACTCGGGCGACTCCCAGTTGAGGTTGTAGATGTCCTGATAGCGCTTGGGCGGGTTCTCGGCGTACTTCAGCGTTCCATCGGGCCGGCGGTGAAACCACTCTGGGTGCTCGGTCAGCCACGGGTGGTCAGCCGAGCAGTTGAGCGCGAAATCCAGCGCGATGTCGATCCCGTGCTCGCGGGCGCTGGCGGTCAGCCCCCGGAGGTCGTCGACCGTGCCCAGTTCGGCGTGGATCGCATCGTGGCCACCGCTGGCGTCGCCGATCGCCCACGGCGAGCCGGGATCATCGGGCGCCGCGGTGAGGCTGTTGTTGGCGCCCTTGCGGTTGGTCAGCCCGATCGGGTGGATCGGCGGCAGGTAGAGGACGTCAAAGCCGAGCTCGGCCAGCCGCGGCAACTGCTTCTGGACCCCGGGCAGGCCGCCCCAGGAGCGCGGAAACAACTCGTACCAGGCCCCGAACCGGGCGCGGAGGCGGTCGACCTCGATCACCTGCGGCTGATCGAGGCGGACGCGACCCGAGCGGTCCTCATCAGCGTGCACCGCCGCCAGGAGCTCCTCCCCCAGGACGATGTCGTGCTTGGCGCTGGCCGGAACCTTGGGATCCTCGAGTTGGGCGCAGGCGTGCTCGATCAGCGCCCGGGCGTCGGCCGAGCCCGTCGCGCGGGCGGTGGCTTGGAGCAGGACCACCCCCTCCGACAGCTCTCCTTTGAGATCGGGCTGGGCGGCGGCGACCTTGCGGCGCAGCTCGTCGCGCCAGGTGCCGAAGACGTCGGTCCAGGCCTCGACGGCGTAATGCCAGCGGCCGGGGCGGCTGACCTCGAAGTGTCCGGCCCAGCGCACGCCGCCGAGATGGGCATCGATCCGGTCAAGCTCGGCTTCCTTCCAGGTCCGGTCGCCCGGGCCGCGATAGCGCACGACCGCCCGGAGCAACTCGTGGCCGTCCCGAAATACGTCGGCCTCGACCCGCACCCGGTCGCCGGCGCAGCGCTTGACCGGGTAGCGACCGTCGTCGACGGTCGGGGTCGGATACTGGATCACGATCCGGCGGGGGGGTTGCCGGCCATCGTCGCTCTCCTGAGCCTGGCTGCTCGGGGTCTCGGTGGTGTGCGCGCTCACCCCTGTGAAGGTATCCACCTCTGCACATGGGGTAAACACCAGCGCGTGAACAAAGAGCAGCGCTCGAGCGGGGTCCAGCTCCACATCACCTCGCTTCCGGGCGGTCGCCTCGGCGTCGAGGCCTACCGGTTCATCGACTGGCTGGCCGCCGCTGGTCAGTCCTGGTGGCAGGTGCTGCCCCTGGGACCCCCCGACCGCTACCGCTCGCCCTACAAGTCGGCCTCGGCGTTCGCGGCCTGGCGGGGTCTGCTCGCCGAGCCTCGCGCCGCCGTCTCGCGGGCCGAGATCACCGATTTCCGCTCGCGCGAGGAGTTCTGGATCGGTGACTGGGAGCGCTTCTCGAGCGCGGGCGCGGTGGCCGACCAGGTCCGGTTTGACCGCGAGTGGGCCGCGCTACGCGCCTACGGGCTCGAGCGGGGGGTCCGGATCATGGGCGACGTGGCCATCTACGTCGCGCCGGCCAGCGCCGATCATCGCGCCCACCCCGAGCTCTTCCGTTCCGACGCCGTCGCCGGCGCCCCGCCCGACGCCTACGCGACCCAGGGGCAGCTGTGGGGCAATCCCCTCTACCACTGGCCAGCGCTTCAGCGTCGGCACTACCGGTGGTGGGTGGAACGCCTGCGCCGCAACCTCGGCCTGTTCGATCTCCTTCGCATCGATCACTTCCGCGGCTTCGTCGCCTACTGGGCGGTGCCGGCCGGCGCGCACAACGCGATCGGCGGCACCTGGCAGCGCGGCCCCGGTCAGGCGCTGTTCGCCGCTCTCGAGCGCTCGCTGGGCGCCGATCTCCCGCTCGTCGCCGAGGACCTCGGCGTCATCACCCCGGCGGTAAAACGGCTGCGCCGCGCGGTCGGGCTCCCCGGCATGCTCGTCCTCCAGTTCGGCCTCGATCCCGAGGACCTGACCAGCCCCCACCGCCTCGCCAACCACAAAGCCGACCGGGTCGTCTACACCGGCACCCACGATCACGACACGGCTCGTGGCTGGCTTGAGTCCCGGCCCCCTGACCAGCGCGACTTCGTCGCTGCCGAGCTGGCTCGGCTCGGTCTCGCCGAGCCGCGACGACCGTGGTGGGGCCTGATCCGGATGGCTTTCTCCTCACCGGCATTCCTGGCCATGATCCAGGCTCAGGATGTGCTCGGTCTGGGCAGCGAGGCGCGGATGAACGATCCCGCCCGGGCCGGCGGCAGCTGGCGCTGGCAGATGCGGGCCGGCGCGTTGACCCCGGCCTTGGCCCGCCGCCTGCGCGAGGTCACCGAGGAGTCCGGTCGTGGGCAGGTGGGCCCGGGCGGGTACCACTGACTCGTCAGCCGCGCACCCGCCACCGTTCCCGCCGGGCTCGGGCCTGCTCCTTGGCCGAGCGGTAGACGTAGGTCAGGTCGCCCCTGAGGCGGCCGAAACGGGTGGTCTCAAAGGCGATCAACGCCGCGGGAGCGACGCGGGCGCCGAGACCGTCCTGGGCCAGCACCGCCAGCGCTCGCTCGGCGATCGCGATCTGCCCGAACGCCGTCGGATGCACGCGGTCGGCCATCACCTGGTTGCGGGCGCCCAAGGTGCTGAGATCGACGGTCAGGGCGCCGTGGTCACCGGCCAGCCGCTCGATCACGGCGTTGGCCTGTCCGACCTTGGCCCCGGCCCGAGGCACCCCCAGGCCCAACGGGATCGTGAGCGCGAGCGTGCGCCGGGAGCGGGCGGCCAGGAACTGCAGGGCGCCGGCGTAGTCGCGCTCGAAACCCGCCGGGTCCCAATCGAGCGCGCGCACGTCGTTGACGCCGACATACAGGCAGCCGACGTCGTAGCGGGCGTCGGGGTCAGCCGAGCGCCGCGCGAAGGCCGGGATCTGCTCGCTCACCAGCCCCGCCGCCCGGGCCCCGTCGACCGCGTAGCCGGTGTAGGCGAGACCGAGGGCGCGCGCCACCCAGAGCGCCCAGGACTGGAGCGCCACCCCCCACTGCAGCTCGCCGCCGCCGTTGGTAATCGAGTCCCCGAAGGCGAGCACGCCGAGGCGGCGATCGGGTTGGGCAGCGGGGATCCGGGGCTCCAAGAGACGCGAGCCTAGCGCCGCACTGGGGCGGCCGAAAACCCGTCTCGCGGCGCTGTGGTCAATAATCGCCACGCCGTGCAACCGACGAGCACCGCCACCCCGAACGGCCGGCGCGACCTCGAGCTCGCCGCCGACGACCTCGCGCAGCGCCTCCCCGACGCGCTGGCGCCGCTCGCCCGACTCGCCTTCAACTACCGCTGGTCGTGGCTGCCCGGCGCCCCCGAGCTGTTTCACTCGCTGGACCCCGAGCGCTTCGCGCTCTGCCTCCAAAACCCGGTGCGCCTGCTGTCCGAGCTCCCGGCCGCGGTCACGGCGCGCGCCGCCCAGGACGAGGAGCTGACCCATCGCGCCGCCGAGCTGGAGCGAAAGCTGACCGAGGACCTCGGCCGCCCCGACCTCGAGAGCCCCTTCGATCCCGCCCACCCAGTCGCCTTCTTGTGTTCGGAGTACGGCGTGCACGTGTCACTACCGATCTACTCCGGCGGTCTGGGTGCGCTGGCCGGGGACCTGCTCAAGGAGGCCTCGGACCGCGCCCTGCCGATGGTGGCGGTCGGGCTCATGTACCGCAAGGGCTACTTCCGCCAGCGGATCGACGCCTCCGGATGGCAGCACGAGTACTGGGTCGACACCGACCCCCAGCGCCTCCCGGCCGCCCTGGTCACCTCTGATTCGGGCGCGCCGCTGACCGTCACCCTCCCGATCGGGGAGGCCGACGTGACCGCGCGGGTGTGGCGCGTGGATGTCGGCCGCGTGCCCCTCTTCCTGCTCGACTCCGACTGTCCCGAGAACGGGCCGCTTGAGCGCTGGATCACCGGACGTCTCTACGACGGTGACGGCCACACCCGCCTGGCCCAGTACGCCCTGCTCGGCGTCGGTGGGATTCGGGCGCTGCGGGCGATGGGCTTTGAGCCAAGCGTGATCCACCTCAACGAGGGCCACGCGGCGCTCGCCCCGCTCGAGCTCGCCCGGGACGGGAACGGTGACGGCGGCGGCGTGGGACTGAATGCGGCGCTCGAGCGCGCCCGGGCGCGAACCGTCTTCACCACGCATACGCCGGTCCCGGCCGGGAATGACACGTATCCGCCCGATCAGGTCGAGGCCGTGGTCGGCCGCCTGGCCGCGCAGCTCGGGGCCTCGACCGACGAGCTCGTCGCCCTGGGCCGCGATCAGGCCGACGACCCCTGGGCTCCGTTCGGCGTCACCCAGGCCGCGTTGCGGATGAGCCGGGCCGCCAACGCGGTCAGCCGCCGGCACGGCGAGGTGGCCCGCGACATGTGGCATTGGCTGTGGCCCGAGCGTCACGGCGAGGAGCTTCCGATCGGCCACGTCACCAACGGCGTGCACGTGCCGACCTGGATCGGGGGCCCGATGCGCGAGCTGCTCGACCGCCACCTCGGGCCCGACTGGCCGGCGCGCGCCGAGGACCCCGCCACCTGGTCGGCGGTGGACACGATCCCGTCCTCGGAGCTGTGGGCGGCGCGCGGCCGCCAGCGCGCGGGTCTGGTGGGTTTTGTCGGGTGCCGCAGCGTCACTGACCGGCTCGTGCGCGGCGACCTGCGCGAGTACGTCGACGCGGCCGCGCGGGCCTTTGACCCCGAGGTGCTGACGATCGGCTTCGCCCGCCGCGTGGCCACCTACAAGCGCTTGGAGCTGCTCACCCGTGATCCCGAGTGGACGCTGTCGCTGCTGGGCGGTGACCGCCCCGTGCAGGTGGTCCTGGCCGGCAAGGCCCATCCCCGCGACGAGGATGCCAAGCGCTCGCTGCAGAGCCTCTTCGGCCTCAAGGGGGCCCGGATTGTTGGCGAGCGCGTCGTCTTTTTAGACGATTACGATCTCAATTCGGCCGCCTGGCTCGTGCGCGGCTGCGACGTGTGGCTGAACCTCCCGCGCCCACCGCTGGAGGCCAGCGGCACCAGCGGCATGAAGTCCGCGTTCAACGGTGGCCTGCAGCTCAGCGTGCTCGACGGCTGGTGGGCCGAGGCCTACGACGGCGAGCTCGGCTGGGCGATCTCGGGCGACGTCGACTCAAACCACCACGCTCAGGACGAGCGCGACGCCGAGGCGTTGCACCATCTGCTCGAGCACGAGGTGATGCCGGCCTTCTACGAGCGCGATGAGACCGGGGTCCCCGAGCGCTGGGTCGCGCTCGTTCGCGCTTCGCTCAAGACCCTCGGCCCGATGTTCTGCGCCGCCCGGATGCTCGGCCAGTACCTCGACGGTCCCTACCGCGGCTGACCTCCTACTGGAGGTCGGAGAGCGGCCGCGGGGCGGGCCCGACGTACTTGGCCGTGGGGCGGATCAGCTTGCCCTCGCGCTTCTGCTCCATGATGTGCGCCGACCAGCCCGCCGTGCGGGCACAGGTGAACATGGGCGTGAACAGCGCCGGCGGGACGTCGGCGAAGTCGAGCACGACCGCCGACCAGAACTCGACGTTGGTGGCCAGGACGCGGTCGGGGCGGCGGGCGTGGAGCTCGGCCAGCGCCGCCCTCTCCAGCGCCTCGGCGACCTCCACCCGGGGGGCGTCGATCTCGTGGGCGGTGCGGCGCAGGACGCGGGCCCGGGGATCCTCGGCCCGGTAGATGCGATGGCCGAAGCCCATCAGGCGTTCGCCGCGGTCCAGCATGTCCTTGACGTAGCGCTCGGCGTCGCCCGACTCGGCGACGTCGTCGAGCATCTTCAGCACCCGCGAGGGAGCGCCGCCGTGCAGCGGGCCCGACAGGGCGCCCACCGCCGCCGAGAGCGCGGCCGCCACATCGGCACCCGTGGAGGCGACTACGCGAGCCGTGAAGGTGGAGGCGTTCATGCCGTGCTCGGCGGCCGAGTTCCAGTAGGCGTCGATCGCGGTCACGTGCCGCGGGTCGGCCTCGCCGCGCCAGCGAATCAGGAAGCGCTCGGGGATCGACGTCGCGCGGTCGATCTCGCGTTGCGAAACCGGCGGCTGGCCAATCCCGCGGGCCGATTGGGCTACGAACGAGAGCGCCATCACCGAGGCGCGGGCCAGGTTGGCGCGGGCCTCCTCGTCGGAGATGTCGATCAGCTGCCTGAAGCCCCACTGGGGCCCGAGCATGGCCAGCGCCGCCTGGACGTCGACGCGGGGATCACCGGCCCTGACGCTGAGCGGGTGCGGCTCGGCCGGGGGGAGACCCGGCTCCAGCGTGCCATCGACGAGCAGCCCCCAGACGTGCTCGAACGGCACCGTCCCGACCAGCTCCTCGATATCGACGCCGCGGTAGCGCAGGGCTCCGCCTTCGCGATCGGGCTCGGCGATCTCGGTCGCGAATGCGACTACACCCTCAAGGCCGGACTGGACTTCGGCGGTTGCGCTCATATCGGTGTGATGCTACTGACCAGCATCGTCTCGACTAGGGTTCGCGACCGTGCCCGCGTCCGAGCTCCTCGTCCGTCCCGCACTCGAGCTCGCCGGTCTGATCCGCAGCGGGGAGCTGAGCGCGAGCGAGCTGGTGCAGACGTCGCTTGACCGCATTGACGAGCTCCAGCCGCACATCAACGCGTTCACCCATGTCGCCCACGAGTCGGCGCTGGCGGCGGCCGACAAGATCACCGCCGGTGACCCGCGCCCGTTCGCCGGGGTGCCGATCGCGATCAAGGACAACCGAGCCGTCGCCGGGATGCCGCTCACGATGTGCTCGGACCTGTTCGGCGAGCTCGTGGTGCCCCACGATTCGTTTCTGGTCCGGCGTTTGCGCGAGGCCGGGTTCGTGATCGTCGGCAAGACGGCGCTGCCCGAGATGGGGATCCTGCCCACCACCGAGTCGCGGCGCTTCGGGCCCACCCACAACCCCTGGGGCCTGGATCGCACTCCCGGCGGTTCGAGTGGGGGTTCGGCGGCCGCGGTCGCCGCGGGCATGGTCCCGATCGCCCACGGCAACGACGGCGGCGGCTCGATCCGGATCCCCGCGGCCTGTTGCGGCCTGGTCGGGCTCAAGCCCGCCCGGGGCCGGGTCTCGGTCGGACCCGAGTCCGGGGACAGCTTCCTGGTCTCAGACGGTGTCCTGTCGCGCGGGGTCGCCGACACGGTGGCCGCGCTCGACGTGCTGGCCGGCTATGAGCCGGGCGACTCGACCTGGGCACCTCCGCCGCCGGAGCCGTACGCGGCGCTCGCCGCGGCTGAGCCGGGATCGTTACATATCGGATTAGCGCTGAACGTCCCGCTCGAGGGATCCGTGCTTGACCCCGTCAGCGAGGCCGCCGCCCGCGACGCGGCCGGATTGCTCGAGTCCCTCGGGCATTCGGTGGAGGAGGTGCAGCCGCCCTGGTCGGGGCTGGATCTGCTGCCCGACTTCACCAATGCCTTCGGTCCACAGATCTCGATGGTCACGATGATCGGCGGCCAGCTGGCCGGGCGCGACCTGGTGCCGGCCGACGTCGAGGCTCTGACCTGGGCGATGTGGGAGCACGCCCGAGAGCTGAACTCGGTGGTGATGCTCAGCTCGCTGATGCGGTTGCAATCGGTGGCCCGGACCGTGGTCGCTTTTCTGAGTGACTTTGACGCGCTGGTTACGCCGGTCCTGGCGGAGCGCCCGTTGCCGATCGGCGAGGTCCACGGCCTGGGGCCCGACCCGTGGGACCACTACCAGCGCTCGGGTTACTTCACCCCTTACACGGCGGTAATGAACGTCACCGGGCAGCCGGCCATCTCGGTCCCGCTCTACCAGGGTGAGGACGGCCTGCCCACCGCCGTCCAGCTGATCGCCCCCCCGGCGCGCGAGGAGGTCCTGCTCCAGCTGGCCGGACAGCTCGAGACCGCCCTGCCCTGGGCCGATCGCCGGCCGGCCCTTCCCGCGTAGCGGCTCCCGACCCCGGCGGGCCCTTCCCGCGTGGCGGCTCCCGACCCCGGCGGTCCCCCGTCTTTCTGCCGGGGTGCATTTTGTGAAAAACTTGCCGCTCGCCGCCGAGTTTGGCGCAAAACGAGACCTCACCCTGCGCAAGCGGAAAAACTCGAGGCGACGAGCCAAGGTTGGCACGTTTTGCAGGTCGGCTAGCCCCTCTGGGCAGGTCGGCTAGTCCACTCCGGACGGTTCGGATAGTCCACTCCGGGCAGCTCGGCTAGTGTCGGCTCGGTGAAGCGCGCGACCGGCCTGGCGACGTTGGTCTTCCTGGCTTGCTTGGGCCCGGGAGCGGCCGGTGCGGCGTCATCGGACGACCCGAATTGCCTCGGGGCCTACGGCGGCGCTGCGCCTCAGGCGGGAACCGCGCTGCGGTTCGGGATCGACCCGGGGATCGCCGGCAGCGCGGGCGGCGTCCAGCTCCCCTCAACCCCCGACGACGCGACCAAGGACCTCGCCGCGGTCCAGGCGCTGGCGCCGCCCGGCCACCAGCTCGTGGTGCGTCTCAACCGCCTGTTCTGGTCTGACGGTCAGGCCGGGATCGACGCCTTTCAACAGGCGGTGACGCGTTATACGCGCGCGGGCTTCGAGGTCGAGCTCCAGGTCCGCTATCACCCGCCGGCTGGCCAGGCGGGTGACATCCCGGCGTGGGCCAGCTACGTCCGCCGGGTGGTTGACACCTTCGGTCCCAATCGCGACGTGGTGGCGATGACGATCACCAACGAGGTCAATGTCCCGGGGTCCTCCAACACCTCCGACGGTTCCTACGGCGGCGCGCAGGACGCGGTGATCGCCGGGATCGAGGCCGCGCACGCCGAGGCGTGGCAGCACGGCTTCACCCAGCTGAAGTTCGGTTTCACCTACGCGTATCGCTTCTCGCCCAGCGGGGACGCCGGCTTCTTCTCCTACCTTGGTGCCCACGGAGGCCAGCCGTTCCGAGACGCCCTGGGCTTCGTCGGCCTGGACTTCTATCCGGGCACTATTTACCCGCCCGCGATGGCACCCGGAGACAGCTACCGCGCCGAGCTCGCCCAGGCCGCGGGCGTGGTCCGCGACTGCCTGGCTCCCAAGGCGAACATAAGTGCTTCGGTGCCGATCTGGATCACCGAGAACGGCGTGCCCACCGGGTCGATGTCAGACGTTCAGCAGGCTGGCGCCCTGGCGCAGCTGGTGCAGGCCGCCCACGACTACTCGGCCACCTTCAACATCACCGACTATCGCTGGTTCAACCTCCGCGACTCGACCTCGAGCGGCCCAGCCACGCTCGTCGGCCCGACTTTCGCCTCCGATGGCCTGCTCCGAGACGACTACTCGGCCAAGCCCTCGTTCGCCCAGTACCGCGCCTTGATCGCCAGCTTGGGCGCGCCCGTGCCGACACCGGTCAAGCCGGCCCCCAAGCACCACCATCGACGCACCAAGCACCACCATCGACGCCCCAAGCACCACCACCGGGCCGCCCGGCATCACCGCCACCACGCCAGCCACCACCACCGGCACGGCACGGCACGGCTCACCCCGAACCCCCCGGCGACCCGCTCTAGCCCAACCCGAGTACGGCCCGCATCGGTTTGGGCACCACGCCCAGACGCTCGGCGTCGGCGGTGCCGTGGGGCGAGATCAGCGGCACCTCGAGCAGCTCGGCCTCGTCCCAGGTGGCAAACGCGGTCGGTCCGCCGAACAGCTCCACCAAACTCAGGATCCGCCGCGTCAGCCCGATCGGCACGCCCACGATCCTCCGCCGGCGCCGGAAGGAATCAAGCGCGATCTGGACGATCTCGCGTTGGGTCATGGTCTCCGGGCCGGCGAGTTCGTAGCGGGCCCCGACCGAATCGCCGTCCGCCACGCCCCCCGGCAGCGCCGCCATCACACAGTCGGCCACGTCCTCAGCCCAGATCGGCTGAAACCCGGTTTCGCCGTTCCCGGGAATCGGCAGCACCGGTAGCCACGACATCCGCGCCAGCAGGGTCAAGTACGGATCGCTGGGCGAGTAGACGATCGAGGGCGCGAACACTGTGTGCTCCAGCGACGAGTCGAGCACGGCCCGTTCGGCGATCGCCTTGGCCCGCATCAGGCGCGCCCGGCTGCGCGTCGAGGCGCCCAGGGTGGAGAAGAAGATGAAGCGCTTGACCCCGGCGCGCTCGGCGGCTCCGACCAGCCGCCAGGTCGCCACTCCGGCCAGCTCCTCGATCGAGCCCCCCGGCTGATCGCGGATCACCGAGGCGAGGTGCACACCGGTGTCGATCCCCCGCAGGGCGTGGCGGAATGACAAGTGGTCGCCGAGATCGCCCAGGGCAATCTGCACCTGGACACGCTCGGTGCCCAGGCGGCGGGGGTCGCGGACCAGGCAGCGGACGGGGATCCCGCTTGCCACCAGGCGTCTGAGCACGGCTCGGCCGACGGTCCCGGTGGCACCTGTGAGCAGCAGCACCGGCGGGAGGGTATCGATGCGGCTGGGTGCCGACCGCAATGGCGGCCAACGGCTGAGGCGAAGGGTTTTCTAGAATGGGCTGTCCGCCGGTTTGGCCGGCACCCCGGAAACGAGACACAGAGGATCCGACACCCATGGCCTACGTAATCGCAGAGCCCTGCATCGGCACCAAGGACAACTCGTGCGTCGAGGTCTGCCCGGTCGACTGCATCCATCCCACGCCGGACGAGCCCGATTACGACAACGTCGAGATGCTCTACATCGATCCGGAAGAGTGCATCGACTGCGACGCCTGCGTGGAGGCCTGCCCGGTCGACGCCTGCTTCGCCGAGGACCAGCTCCCCGACGAGTGGCAGAAGTACACCCAGCTCAACGCCCAGTACTACTCGAAGTAGGCCGTCCAGGCCCTCCGATGGCCGCTAGGCCATCGGCAGCGACATTCCCGCTGGCTTGGGAGCCGCCGCTGGGGCCGGGGCCTGCATCACGGGCAGCTCGATCGGTGACAGCGCGATCAGGCCGCGGGCGCCCTGGCTAAGGGCCTGGGCGGCGGGATCGTCGGGATCCGAGAAGACCAGTGGCACGCCGGCATCGGACTGCTCGCGCAGGGCCATGGTCAGTGGGATCTTGGCCAGCAGCGGAACCTCGAGCTCCTCGGCCAGCAGCTGACCGCCGCCTTCGCCGAAGATCTGGAAACGCTCGCCGCCCGGGGTTACGAAGCCCGACATGTTCTCGATCACGCCGGCGATCTCGAGCTTGAGC
>JBOGYN010000054.1:0-12426 GCA_050696855.1 Solirubrobacteraceae bacterium
GCCCTGACCAAGATGCTCCCGTTCTTCAAGCTCGGAGTCGGCGGGCCGGTGGCCGGCGGGCACCAGTACGTGCCGTGGATCCACCTCGATGACGTGGTCGGTGCGCTGATCCGGTGCGTCGACGACGCCGACGCTGAGGGACCGGTCAACGTCACCGCGCCCAACCCAGTCACGAACACCGAGTTGTCGCACGCCCTCGGCCGCGCGCTCGGGCGTCCCGCGGTCCTACCCGTGCCCGGGTTCGCCGTCAAGCTGCTCTATGGCGAGATGGCCGAGATCGTCACCACCGGGCAGCGTGTGGTTCCCGCGCGCTTGCGTCAGCTGGGCTACGACTTCCGCCATCCCGAGGTCGAGCCCGCGCTGCGCGACGTGCTCAGCGGCTCGTGAGGACGCACCGGCTCGAACGCGAGCAATTTCTGCCCCAGCCGGTCGAGCAGGTCTTCGCCTTCTTCGCCGAGGCCCGCAACCTCGAGCGGCTGACTCCGTCGTGGCTGAGCTTCCAGGTGCTGGCCCCCGAACCGATCGAGATGAAGGTGGGGACGCTGATCGACTATCGCCTGCGGCTTCATGGGCTGCCCCGGCGCTGGACGTCGAGGATCGAGGAGTGGGTACCCGGCCACGCGTTCGTCGATCGCCAGGTCAAGGGGCCCCTACCGGCTGTGGCATCACCGCGGTATCGCGTCTCGAAGATCTGAAAGAGCCTTGCAGATCGCCGGAAAGGGTGCGAGACTTCTGAAAGACACTTTCAGAAAGGCAGCGAATGGCCAAGACTCGTCCGGTCCTCACCGACCCGGCAGTGCTCGATGCACTGGCTCACCCGGTGCGTCTCGACGTCCTCCATTACCTGATGTCCGACGGTCCCGCCACCGCGTCGGCGTGCGCGCGAGCGGTCGGTGACTCGCCCTCGAACTGCAGCTATCACCTGCGTGCGCTGGCCCGGACCGGGCTGGTGGAGTCCGCGGCATCGACCGACGGACGCGAGCGCCCGTGGCAGGCGACCATCACGGGCTTCGAGATCGAGCCCGACGCCGATCCGGGCAGCCCGGCCGGACGCGGCGCGGCTGCCGTGCGGGCGGCTTCACTGGCCCTAGATCAGCGCCGGCTACGCGATTACCTCACCCACCGCGACCGGACCACTGCCGCCTGGCGCCGCGCCGATCTGTACTCGACCTACACGCTGCGGATCACGCCTGACGAGCTGCGCGCCCTCGGCCAGGAGCTCGATGCCCTGATCCGGCCGCTGATCGCCGCTCACCGCGCGGCGGACGACGGGGCCGAGCTCGTGCAGCTGGGACTCCACGCGTTTCCACGCGCGGATTGGACGTGACCCTTCCCGCCGCCTTGGCGGTCCCCCAGTTCCGGTCGCTGTGGTGGGCTGGGCTGATCTCAGACGCCGGCGACTGGATGCTGCTGGTCGCGCTGCCGATCGTCGTCTACGGCCTGACCGGGTCGGCGCTCGGGACCGCGGCCGCGTTTCTGGCCGAGCTCTTACCGGGCGCGCTGTTTTCTCCGGTGGGCGGCTGGTTGGCTGACCGCTTGGACCGCAGACGTCTGATGCTCGCCGCGACCGCAGCCCAGGGGCTGGGCCTGCTGCCCCTGCTGCTCGTCCACGGCCGTCACGGCCTGGCCATCGTCTACGCGGTGATCGTCGCCGAGGCGGCGCTAGCCGCGATCTTTGATCCGGCTAAGAACTCGCTGCTTCCGAGCCTGCTGGCGGCCCGGTCTGACCTGATCTCGGCCAACTCGCTGATCGCGCTGGCGGGCGGGATCGCGCGCCTGGGCGGGGGCCCGCTCGGTGGCCTGCTGCTCGCCGCCGGCAGCCTGCGCGCAATCGTGGTGGGCGACGCGGTCAGTTTCGGGCTGGCCGCGATCCTGATCGCCCGCCTCCCGGCCGCGGCCGGGTTGCCCGCTGCGGCTGGGCGCCCGGACGCGGCCCGTATACCGGATCGCGGGCCCGACCTACCAGCGATCCCGGAGCGACGCAACTGGCCCAACCCGAGGAGCGACCGGACCGGGGTCCGCGCCGGCCTGGTGACCGCCTTCGTGGCCGCAATCGCCCAGGGGATCTTCGTGGTGCTGTTCATCCTCTTCGTGGCCCGCAGGCTGCACGGCGGCGCGGGCGAGATCGGCGTGCTGCGTGGGATCCAGGCGATCGGCGCGATCGCGGCCGGGGCCGCCCTGGCTCTGTGGGCTCGCGGCCGCGTTCCCGGGCGGCTAACGGCATGGTCGGCCCTGAGCTTCGGAGTGATCAGCCTGGTGGTCTGGAACGCCTCGCTGGTGACCACGGCACCGCTCTTCTACGTCGTGCTGTTCATCATCGTCGGGGCGCCCGGGGTGGGCCTGGTCACCGGTCTGATCAGCTCGCTGCAGCTCGAGACCGCCGACCACGAGCGCGGCCGGGTGTTCGGGAGATTGGGCTTGGCCGAGAACGCCGGCCAGGCGGTGGGCATCATGATCGCCGGGCTGCTGGCGGCGCCGCTGGGGCTGATGGCCGTGCTCGAGCTGCAGGGGACGCTGTACCTGGCGGCCGCTGTCGTTGCCGCGGCCGGCCTGGCGGATTGCGGCGGGGACCTGACAAGCTCGGACGATGGTGGATCTCGCCGAGGTTGGTCGGCTGCAAGCGGCCGCCGTCCACGGCTGGCCGGCGACGGTGCAGCGCGAGCAACGCGATGGCTGGCTGCTGCGCGCCACCCCCGGCCTTGACCGCGGACGCTCCAACCATGCGCTGACCCCGTGCCGGCCGCTCGCCGAGCGAGAGGTTGGCCCCGCCATCGATCGGGTCTGCGCCTTTGCCGCCCAGCATGGCATTCGCCCGGGGATCCAGGTCAGCCCGCTTGAACTCCACGATCGCTTGAACACGGCGCTCGATCAGCGCGAGTGGGAGGGCCAATGGCCGACCGTGGTCTTGACCGGCCCGACGTCGGTGCGCAGACGCGAGCGTGGCCGCGACCTGACCGCGACCGATCACGCCACGGACGCCTGGTTACGTGCGTGGGAGCGCTGCGAGCCGGGACGCGATGTCGAGGCTCACGCCGCGACCGTGTTCGCAGCTCTGCGCGGCCAGGCCCGGTTCGCCCGTCTGGGCACGGAGGCGGTGGCGATCGCCGTGCCTTGGCAGCACCGGGTGGGGATGTTTTGCCTCGCGGTCGATCCGGCGCAGCGCCGGGGCGGGCTGGCCACGGTGCTGGTGTCCGAGCTCTTGGCCGGGTTTCCCGCCGCCGACCGCGCCTACCTCCAGGTGGAGGAGCGAAACGACGCCGCGCGGCGATTCTACGAGCGCCTCGGGTTCACCGAGGCCTACCGCTACTCCCACCGCGTCCAGTCTGACCGGCGCGGCGCTTAGGACCACGCACGACCCGCTTGGGCAGCGGCACCGGCGAGATTCGGCCGGCCGCCTCACCGGCCAGGAGCCGTGGCTCCAGTTTGGCCACCAGCTCGGTGAGCTCGTCGTGGTCGGCGGCGCTCAGATTGCGCGGCCGGCCGCGCGCGATGCGGATCAGTCCCAGCAGTCGCCGCCGCTCGGGTCCAGTAAGCCGCAGGACGTGATCGCGGGCCAGCAGCCCAACCTCGGCAATCGAGATCAGTTTGAGCACCGGGAGCCGGCGCAGACCAGGTACATGGGTCGCGACGTGTCCCAGCGAGCGGGTGACAAAACCGCGAGCCATGCCCCGAGTCTAGTGTCACGCTAGGCGAGAGCGGTCGCGCCGGAGCGGGTGCCCAGCGGGCGGCGGGGGCCGATCTCGATCTCCTCGGCGGGGAGCGGGGGGGAGAACAGGAAGCCCTGGCCGAGGGGACAGCCGGAGAGTCGCAACAGCTCGCGCTGGCGCTGGGTCTCGACGCCCTCAACGACGACCTGGATGTCCATGCCGTCACCGATCGCCAGGATCGCTCGCAGGACGGCCAGGTCCCGCCGGTCGGTTCCGAGGCCGTCCAGAAAGGAACGGTCGGCCTTGATCACGTCGACCGGGAAGCTCTTGAGGTAACCGAGCGCCGAATACCCGGTGCCGAAGTCATCGAGGGCGATCTGGATCCCGAGCTGCCGGATCTGCTCGAGGTTGCGGAGCGTGACGACGCCGGCGGCGACGAGCATGCCTTCGGTGATTTCCAACGCGAGGACGCGACCGGGGAGGCCAGTCTCGGCGAGGATGGCGCGCAGCACGTCGGCGAGATCGGGAAGCGCGAGCTGGATGGGGGAGAGGTTGACCGTCACGTGCAGGTCCCGGCCCGACTGGGTTCGCCACCGGGCCAGCTGCTGGCAGGCGGTGCGTAGCACGTGCTCGCCGATCCGGACGATCTCACCGCTTGCCTCGGCGACGGGGATGAACTCACTCGGCGCAACGCAGCCCAGATCGGGATGAGTCCAGCGCGCCAGCGCCTCGAATCCGCGCGTGGAGCCGCTGGAGATCTCGACGATCGGCTGGAAGGCGACGGTCACCTCGCCCCGCGCGACTGCGCCGGGCAGCGCGCCGCGGACCCGCAGGCGCTCGGCGGAGCTCTCGGCGCGTCGGCCATCGGCGAACCGCACCCGGTCGCGGCTTGACTTGGCCACGCGCATGGCTTCGACGGCGCGGGTGATCAGCTGGCCCGCGGACGTGTCGGTGTCCCCGGTCGCGATTCCGGCGGTGGCGGTGATCAGAAGCTGGTCGCCCCGGATCCGGACTGCCTCGGCCGAGACGCCGTCGCGGATGGCGTGGGCGAGCGCCAGCGCCTCGAGCTGATCTGAGACACCGGGACGCAAGATCGCGAAGACGTCCCCTTCGAGCCGGCCGAGGATGTCATCGGTGCCCAGCTGACGCGCGATCCGGCCGGCCACGAGTTGGAGGACTCGATCGCCGTGATCGGTTCCGTAGACCTCGTTGATCGCTCCCAGGTCATTGATCCCAACGACGATGGCGAGCATCTCACCACGCTCGAATGCGCCGCCGACTTGTTCAGCCTGCGCGACCGTGAGCGTACGGTCGGGCAGGCCGGTGAGCCGGTCTCGCAGCCCCGGTTGAGCGACCGAGCAGCGGAGGTCGAGGAGCGTCTTGACCGCGGCCCCGAGGTCCTCGAGGATGCGTAGCTCGCGGGGGCTCCAACGCCGCGGCTTGGTGTCAATCGCGCAGAAGCAACCGACGGCGCTTCCATCCTCGAGCACCAGCGGGATCCCGGCGTAGGCCTGCACCGAGAGGTCGCGCACGGCGAGGCTGTCGGCTACCAGCTCGTGGCGGCGGGCATCCTCGATGATCAGAGGCTTCCTGCTCGCCACGACGTGTCGGCAGATGGAATGGCTGAGCGGGGTCTGGCGCCCGTCGGCCCAGGCCTGCGGCAGTCCGTAGTGGCTCTTGAAGAACTGGCGGTCACGGTCGACCAGGCAGATCAGCGACACGGGCGCGCCGAGCAGCTCGGCGGCGAGGCGCGTGAAGCGGTCAAAGCTGGGCTCGGGAGCTCTGTCCAGGACCGTGAGATCGGGCGGGAGGCGGATGCTGCCCTGGGAAACCACGGAGGTGACCACCGACCCTGGATCGTCGCCACGCGCCGTAATCTGAACCGATTGACAGAAAACGTATGGCTTCGGGGCCCAACTTGCGCAACTTGAGCGCACCAGATGCATCTGGACAGATGGATGGCCCGCTCACGCAGCGGGCCGGACCGACCACGCGGCGGGGGGGATTTGACGCCAGTTTCCTGATTACGGGTCGTTTCAGCTCTCCGCGCGTGCCCCTGGGCGAGCGCTGATCTGAATCGCTCTATCCCTGATCGCCCCGAGGAGGGAACTGACTCGATGTCACAACGCCACCTTCGCCACGCCGCTCTCGCGCTGACGGTCTGCGCGGCCGGTCTGCTCGGCTCCGGCGCCGCCTTGGCGTCGGCCAAGATGATCCTGATGCCGACGCTGCCGGGTGAGATCCAGCATCAGCGTCAGATCTGGAGCCAACACGTCTTCGCTCCCGTGGGCAAGCTCCAGCCGCCGGCGCCTCCGTGTCCGGAGAGCGGCAAGCTGCCGGCCCCATTTTCGAACTGTGGCCTGCCGGAGTTCCCGGCCACGACGCTGCCCTACCCGGGGAACATGGCCTACTGGGGCGGACACGTCCAGACCAGCCCTCACGTCTACGTCGTGTACTGGGGCTGGGGCCAGAAGGGCGCGTTCCCGGCCAGCCAACCGTGCACGGCCGAGAAGCTCGTCGAGGGTTCGACCACGGCCACCCTGCGCTGCGACCCCGACGGCGCCGGCAAGTACATGGCCGACTGGGTCAGCCAGCTGGGCGGCACCCAGTGGGCCGGAGTCCAGGATCAGTACTACCAGACGGCCACCGACCCCAGTGGCAAGACCTACAACCAGTACGTCACCAACCCCACCAATCAGCTCGGTGGGATCTGGGCCGATGATCAGAACTCGATCACCGGTCTGCCCAAGACGTCAGCGACCAACCCGGCCGGTCCCAGCAACACCTATACCGACCTCGCCGCGGAAGCGGCCCGGGCGGTGGCTCATTTCCACATCACCGACCTGGCCAACGCCAACATCGTCATCGCTCAGCCGGCCAACTACAGCGACCCGAACGCCCTCTCGACTGGCTACTGCGCGTTTCATGATTACACCTACCCGGGCGTGTCGGGCGGCATTTACAACGGCATCACCAAGGGCATCGCCTACACGAACATGCCCTATGCGCTGTCCATCAACTCCAGCGGCACCAACGTGTGTGGTGAGAACGCCGTCAACTCCGGAGCGTCGGGCAAGCTCGACGGATTCTCGATCGTGCTCGGGCACGAGATCGAGGAGACCGTGACCGACCCGGGTGCCGAGGACATCATCGGCAGCGGGACGGGCGCGAACAACCTCGGCGGTTGGTATGACTCGGTCGATGCCAACGAGAACGGCGACAAGTGCGCGTGGGTCGGCGAGAGCCTCGGCCTGCCGGGCGAACCGGCCGTAACCCCGGTCCCGGGTGCCCTGAACGATGTTAAGGGCAACCTTGGCGGCACCTTCGCGGTCCAGTCGCTGTGGAGTAACCAGGCCGTGGCGGGCGCCGGCTACTGCGCCGGCGCGGGCAACGACGCGCCCCAGCCGATACCGGCGCAGTAGGACCGACGCCAGGCTCCCGGGGGTCGGCGTGATGCCGATCCCCGGGTCGGCGACTAGGATCCGGTCCGCGATCGTGACCAGCACCAACTCGCCGCGCAGGGTGTCGTTGTTCATCACCTGCTTCAACGACACGATGTTTCCCCAGACCGGCCAGGCGGCGGTGGCAGTGCTCGAGCGCCTCGGCCTCCAGGTCGACTTTCCCCTCGCCCAGACGTGCTGTGGTCAGATGCACTTCAACACCGGCTACGCCGAGGAGACGATCCCCCTCGTGCGCAGGTTCGTGCGCGCCTTCGCCGACAGCGGGCTCGTCGTCTCGCCCTCGGCATCGTGTGTCGGGATGGTCCGCGAGAACTATGGTCAGGTCGCAGCGCGGTCTGGAGACGCCGCCCTGCAACGAGAAGTTGCCGCCCTGATCCCACGGGTCCTCGAACTGACCGAACTGCTGGTCGACCGCCTCGGCGTCGAGGACGTGGGGGCGTTCTTCCCCCATCGCGTGACCTATCACCCGACCTGCCACAGCCTGCGGGTGCTCGGCCTCGGTGACCGGCCGGTGCGCCTGCTGCGGGCCGTCCGGGGGATCGACCTCGTGGAGCTGCCGGAGTCCGAACAGTGCTGCGGCTTCGGCGGCACGTTTGCGGTCAAGAACGTCGACACCTCGGTGGCGATGCTGACCGACAAGCTCCGGGCGATCCTCGATACCGGAGCCGAGGTCTGCACGTCGGCCGATAACTCCTGCCTCATGCACATCGGTGGCGCCCTCTCCCGTCAGCGCGCCGGGGTGCGCACGATGCACCTGGCCGAGATCCTCGCCCAGGCCGAGCCCGACGGTCGCCGGCGTGGCTGACGCCGACCGGCATCCGTCCTTCCCGGAAGCGGCCCGGGGGGCCCTGGCCGACACCCAGCTGCGCCACAACCTCGGTCACGCGACCAAGACGATTCGCGCCAAGCGGGCCGACGCCGTAGCCGAGGTGCCCGACTGGGAGCAGCTGCGCGAGGCGGGCCGGGCGCTCAAGGAACGCGTGCTGCGCCATCTCGACAAGTACCTGGTCGCGCTCGAGACTTCCGTGCAGCGAGCGGGTGGCGAGGTGCATTGGGCCCGGGACGCCGAGGAAGCCAACCGGATCGTGGGCGACATCGTCGCGGCCCACGGCGCGGACGAGGTCGTCAAGGCCAAGTCCCTGACCACGGAGGAGATCCAGCTCAACGAGGCCCTGGAGCGACGCGGGATCCGGCCCTGGGAGACCGATCTGGCCCAGCTGATCGTGCAACTCGACGACGACATGCCCTCGCACATCCTCGTCCCGGCGATCCACAAGAACCGCGAGCAGATCCGCGAGTTGTTCGCGCGGACCCTGGGTGACGCCGGCGCGGACCTCTCCGATGATCCCCAGGCGCTGGCCGAGGCCGCCCGGGGGCACCTGCGGCGCCTGTTCTTGTCCAGCCGGGTGGGCATCAGCGGGGTCAACTTCGCCGTCGCCGAGACGGGGACCGTGGCGGTGGTCGAGTCCGAGGGCAACGGGCGGATGTGCACGACGCTGCCCGACGTCCTGGTCAGCGTGATGGGAATCGAGAAGGTGATCCCCACCTGGCAGGATCTCGAGGTCTACCTGCAGCTGCTCCCGCGCTCGTCCACCGCCGAGCGGATGAACCCGTACACGTCGCTGTGGACCGGGACTACCGAGGGCGACGGACCCCAGCATTTTCACCTCGTGCTCGTCGACCACGGACGGACCAACGTGCTCGCCGACCGGGTTGGCCGCCAGGCGCTGAACTGCATCCGCTGCTCGGCCTGTCTGAATGTCTGCCCGGTCTACGAGCGAACCGGCGGCCACGCCTATGGCTCGACCTACCCAGGCCCGATCGGTGCGATCCTCACCCCGCTGCTGCGGGGGCTCAAGGAAGCCGGATCGCTTCCCTACGCGTCGACCCTGTGCGGCGCCTGCTACGAGGTGTGCCCGGTCAAGATCAACATCCCCGAGGTCCTCGTTCACCTCCGGCACGAGGAGGTGGCTCGCAAGCGTCGCGAAGGCGGCCGAGCGGCCCGCCTGGCTCCCGAGCCAGTCACGATGCGTGCCCTGGCCCGGGTGCTCGCCGATCAGCGCCTCTACGAGGTCGCGCAGCGCACGGCCCGAGTCGCGCAGCGGCCCCTGGCCCGCGGGGGCCGGATCCAGCGCCTGCCGGGACCGCTGGCCGGCTGGACCACCGTGCGGGACGTACCCCCGGTGCCGGCTCAGAGCTTTCGCGACTGGTGGCGTCAGCGACGATGAGCGCCGCCCGCGAGGAGATCCTCGGGCGGATCCGGGGCGCGCTGGCCGACGTTCCCGAATCCGAACGTCCGGCCGATGTGGCGGTCGCCGCCGACTACCGGCGGCGCGGCACGCGCGACGGCGACGAGCTGGTCTCGGTGCTCGTCCAGCGGCTGGAGGACTACCACGCTGTTGTGCGACAGGTCGGGCCCGGACAGCTGCCCCGGGCACTGACCGAGGCCTGTTCCGAGCTCGGGCTTCGGCGCATCGTCGTTCCGGCGGCGCTGCCGGCGCAGTGGCGGCCCGACGGTGTCGAGCTGATCGAGGACGAGCGGCTGAGCGCCGCGCAGCTCGATCGGATCGACGGGGCGATCACCGGTTGCGCGGGGGCGATCGCCGAGACCGGGACGCTGATCCTCGACGGTCAGGGGGTGTCCGGCCGGCGCGTGATCACGCTCGTGCCCGATCATCACATCTGCGTGGTACAGCTCGATCAGATCGTGGAGTCGGTACCGGAGGGCGTGGCGGCGGTCCGGGCGGCGGTCGTCGAGGAGGGTGCGCCGATCACGCTCGTCTCCGGTCCGTCGGCGAGCTCGGACATCGAGCTCTCGCGCGTGGAGGGAGTGCACGGACCTCGGCATCTCCGGGTCCTGATCGTCACCGAAGCCGAGTGTGCCGCAGCCGGCCGCTCGGGCGCGGGCGCTTAAACGGCGTCCCATGAGGGAGCCACCGGCAAGGATGGCAATCCGCGCAACGAGGTCGAGCTGGTGACCGATTCGGTGTTGAACAACGACGCCGTCCTACGCGGCAACAACGTCATCAAGTTCGCCCCGGAGGAGTCGATCCTCAAGCTCGACGTCGGGGACCGGATCAAGCTCTCGGCAGCCCAGTTCGAGCGTCTCTCCAAGGGGTTCCTGGCCCAGATCCAGTCCAAGTTCCTGTAGCCGTATGGAGCGACCGATCGCGATCTCCGGGGACATGATCCGTCTCGGGCAGCTGCTCAAGCTCGCCGGGACGTCACCCGCGGGCGCCGACGCCAAGGCCCTGATCGCCGGTGGTCACGTGAGCGTCAACGGCGCCCCCGAAGTACGGCGCGGGCGCCAGCTTCACCCCGGTGACGTCGTCCGTGTCGGTTCCGAGGCGCTGCGGGTCATGAGTAAAAGAGCGCACTAATACTGGTGCTTGATGGCCCCGATGACGGTCACCTCGTCGCCCTCGGCCAGGTAGGCGGCCCGGGTGCAGCCCGCACTTATCGCCGACTCGATGCTGCCCGCGGCCGGGACCTTGCCCAAGAGCGAGACGTGCTCGGTGAGATACCGGCGGGCATAGTCGTTTCGCTGAGCCTGGCTGGTCGAAGTCCACTCCGAGCATGAGGTCGCGTCGGTCAGCGGACCGGCGCTCGAGCTCGAGAAGGCCGGAGCAGCCATCACCGCCACCACGAGCACGAGCAGGACCAAGCCGGCCGCCGACGCGGGCTTGTGCGCCCGCAGCAGAGCCTTGACGGACGTGGTCATGGCCGAAGGCTATCCGAGCGCCCGCAGGGCACCTCGTCGCGACGGCGAAGCAGTGACGTGATGGCCGAAGCCTGGGTCTACCTCCTGCGCTGCCGGGATGACTCGCTCTACACCGGTTGGACGGTGGATCTCGAGCGCAGGCTCGCGCGCCACCGCGCCGGCACCGGCAGTCGCTACACGGCCAGCCGCCTGCCGGTGGCCCTCGAAATCGCGATCCCGATGCCCGATCGAAGCGCGGCGCGGCGCGAGGAGGCCCGGATCAAGAGCCTGTCGCGGGCGGCGAAGCTCGCGCTGCTCGGCTCAGAGCTTGACCGCTAGAGCGCCGACGGCGAGCAGGACAACCGCCATCCAGAGGGCGGACAGCGCGCCCTCCAGCGGCGCGGCGAGGCGAGCCTGGGTCAACTCGACGGCCTTCCCGTCGGTTAGCCGCTGCTCGCCGGTGACCGCAATCGTGCGGCGGCGCAACTCGCGGACGGGAGTGCTCAGCCGGCGCTGCGCCAAGCTCAGCAGGCAGCACCCGGCCGCCACCAGCAGCCCCGCGGGCCGGACCGCGAGCGACTGCGCGAAGTAACCCGTGAAGGCCGGGAAACCACCCCAGGCGAGCGCGAACCAGGCGTCGGTATGGATCCGCCCGCCGGCCAGCTCGAGGTTGTAGGCCGGCACCAGCACGGCGCCGAGAGCGACCGGCGCCAGGAGCAGCGGCGAGACCGAGATCGCCCCGGCAATGCCGATCGCCACCGCACCCGCGAGGGCGATCACGGCCAGGCCGATCAGCGTGCGCTCGCCCAGCCGGGTCTGCAGCGGCCGTCCGTTGACCTCATCAAGGGCATGAGCGCTGATCCCGACCGCCAGGAAGAATGCGGCCAGCGTCGCGACCAGCCGGTCACCGTGCAGCGTGGGCGCGGCCGCGGCACCGAGCACCACGTAGCTGAGGTGCCAAGCGGTGTAGGGCGGGTGAAGCAGCGTGACGAAGTCGCGCCAGCCGCCGCTCGCCAGGGCGTAGAACGCCGGGCGGTCGAGGCTACGGCGCTCGGTTGCCATCTCGCACGCCGGCCATCACCACGCCGGCGCCGAAGCTCGGGCGTCGTAGCTTCACGTCTCGGATGCCGGCCGCCTCCCAGAGCTCGACCAGGTCGGGCTCGGCCCCGTATCGCGCCTCGCTGTTCGGACCCAGGAAGCGGCCGACCTCAAACCACGACGGGGAGACGAGCCGACCGAGCAGCGGCAACCCGATGCGCGTGTGGACACGCCACAGCGTGCGCAGCACGGGGGAGGAGGGGACGCCGAACTCCACCATCCCGATCCGGCCTCCGGGCTTGACCACGCGCGCGAGCTCACGCATCGTGGCCGGGCGGTCGTCGACGTAGCGCAACAGATACGTGAACGTGAGCGCGTCAAATTCACCATCGGCGAAGGGGAGGTGCTCGGTCTCGCCCGGTAGGAAGCTGATCTGCTCGGCCAAGCGGGGGTCGCTCGCGACCCGGGCGCGGGCCGCGCCCAGCATCGCCTCGCTCTGGTCCAGCGCGACGACTTCGCACGCGCAGCGGCGGGCCAGCGCGATCGCCACCATCCCCGTGCCGGAAGCGACGTCGAGGAC
>JBOGYN010000055.1:0-1640 GCA_050696855.1 Solirubrobacteraceae bacterium
AACTCGGACTGTGGACCCCTGAACGCCGGGACCGCGCCGGCAGCAATGATGAGGAGCCCACCTTCCGCGAACTCGCGACCGACTGGCTACGCGCACGCGAACTCAACCCAGCGATCCGGCAACGAACCACAGAGCTGAACGAGTCACAGCTCAAGCGCTACCTCCTGCCGTTCTTCGGTGAACTCCTTCCCACCCAGATCACCAAAGACAAGGTCAAGAACTACCGCGACCGCATCCACCGGGAGAACGGAGAGATCCGCAAAGCAGCCAAAGCAGGCCGGCCTCTGCGGGACCCGCACAGTGGACAGGGGCTGCGGACGCTCTCGAACGACTCAATCAACAAGACACTCCTCACCCTCGCCATGATCCTCGACGAAGCAGAAGATGCCGGCTGGGTAGATCGCAACGTCGCCCGTGGACGACGGACACGCGAGCCGCGCGAACGCCGACGCAACCGCGGCGCACTCGACGTCGACGAGCTCTTGTCAATGCTCCAAGCCGCCGACCAGCTTGACCATCGTCACAGACCGGCAACGCTGGAGAAAGCCGCGAGCGTTCGCCACCTCCGCGACGAGGTCGGGCTCGAGTGGAAGACGATCGCATCCCGACTTGGCGTGGCTAACGCGACCGCCGCGTATCTCTACGGGTGCGCCGAAGACGAGGGTGCGCAAACCGGCGGACCGCGCCGGGCAGTCATTGCGACGCTCGCCCTCGCCGGACCGCGCGTCGGTGAACTCTGCGCGCTCGATAACCAAGACATCAGCCTTCGCCAGGCACGCTTACACATTCGCGACGCCAAAACCGAAGCCGGAATCCGCTCCGTAGACATCCACCCGCGCCTCCTCGACGAGCTCACCACCTACCAGGCGAATCGAACCGCCGCCATGGCCGCACCGGCATTTCCTACGCGGACGGGAACGCGCAGAGATCGGTCCAACGTCCTCAAGCGCATCGTTCAGCCGGTACTTGCTCGCGCCAATGAGATCCGCACTGAGCGAGGCGAGGCGCCGATCCGTGCACACGTCACGCCCCACACCTTCCGGCGCACCTACATCACGTTCATGATCGCCGCCGGCCATGACCTGCCCTACGTGCAAGCCCAAGCCGGTCACGTCGACCCGACCACAACGCTAGGGATCTACGCACAGCTCATGACTAGGCGTGACCGCGACCAGCTCCGAACCGAGATCCGGGACCTGCTCGGAGCCGAGCTGGTGAACGGCTCCGAGCGGCGAAGCGCAGGCATGCGCGTGGGCCAGACCGAGTCCACAGCAGCGTCTCTGCGGAGCGCTGAAAAGGCCGGAAAAGGCCGCGCAGCACATCTATGACCGATCTGTGCAAACCCGCCTCCGTACAAAATACCCTGATTGCCAGGGAAATCATGAGTGGAGCCAGCCGGGATCGAACCGGCGACCTCCTGCTTGCAAAGCAGGCGCTCTCCCAACTGAGCTATGGCCCCTTCGCGGGCCGAGTCTAGACGCGGCGGGTCGGGGCGGCCAGGGCGTCAGGGTTCGCAGAGCAGCAGTGAGAGGTAGCCGTCGGCGATCTCTTCGATGCTGAAGCGGCCCCGCGGGCGGTACCACTGGGCGGTGTGGTTGACCATGCCGAGCAGGGCTACGAGGGCCAGGCGGGTGGACATC
>JBOGYN010000056.1:0-5772 GCA_050696855.1 Solirubrobacteraceae bacterium
CCGCGGCCCTGGGTGATGATGCCGGCGCGTTCGAGCACGGCGAGAAAGCGACTGGCCGACTCACGTGAAGAGCCGGCCAGCTGGGCGAGGTCGGCCTGGGTGGCGGTGATCAGCACGGCGTCGTCCTGCGCTCCCTCGGAGCGCGCCGAGGCAACCAGTTCAGCCAGGACCGACGCGACCCGGCTCTGCACGGTCTGGAACGACTGCCGGGTCAGCCGTTCGTTGGTCTCCCGCAGGCGGCGGCTGAGGGCGGCCAACAGCTTGACCGCGATGTCGCCGTGGTCGCGCAGGAGCCGGCGCATGTCCCCGGCCAGGATCGCCACCACCTCTGAGTCCTCGAGCGTTTCGACGGTGGCCGAGCGCTCCTCCTCGTCGAAGATGGCCAGCTCACCGAAGATGTCCCCCGGCCCGAGCGTGGCCAGGGTCAGTAGCCGGCCCCCGCTGTGCTCGCGCACGGCGCGGACGTGGCCGGTGCGGACCACGTAACAGGTGTCGCTGCGGTCACCCTCGTGAAAGACGACCTCGCCGGCCTGAAAGCTCCGGGGCACGACCACCTCGGCCACGCGAGCGAGATCCTCCTCGCCCAGGGTGGAGAAGGCGGGCACCCCGCGGAGCAGGGCGATCGTCTCCTCGCTGCTCGTGGCCATGTGATGTCAGGGATATCACGTGTGCCCGGCGGGCGCCCTAAATGGCGCCCTCACCGGCGCCCGATCTAGACGAGGTCGAGCGCCTGCTCGCGCCGCCGCCGGCGCACGGCGTAACCGACCCACAGGCCGAGCCCGGCCAGCAACCCGACCGGTACGAGCACGGCGAGGGCGATCAGCGCGACCCCGGCCGCGACGACCAGCACCCGCCCGGCCTGATCAGCGGCGCGGCCGAGGGTGAAGGCGCTCCCGGTGCTCGGGTGGTGATGCCCGATGATCATCGAGGCGTTGATGGTCAGGCTGATCTGGCTTGAGGCGACCTGACGCTGGAGCGCCCGAAGCGTGGCCAGATCGCTGGCGATCGACGCGTTGGCGTCGCGGATCTGGATCTGGAGGCTGTTGATGGCAGCGTTGGTGGTGGCGATCGCGAGCTGGCGCAGCAGCGCGGTGCGCCGAGCCCGCGCGTCGGCCAGGTTGCGGCCGGCGCCGCCGACGCGGCCGGTCACGTCCTGGGTGGCATCGTTGCGCGAAACCACGGCGGCGCCGTGCAGCTTGGAGAGGGCGGCCATCGTCGGGCCGAGGTTGGCGTTGGGCACACTGAGCCGGAACTCGGCGTATCCGTTGGCGTCGTTGGTCGCCGTGACGTTGGAGCTCTCGACCACCCCGTTCTGGTTGGCGACCACCGTGAACACCTGCTGGGCGACGTTGTCGACCTGGCTCGGGCGGGTGGTGAGGGAGATCTGGGCCGAGCGGATGACCTGGCGCCCGGGGGTCGCGGGTGCGCCGGCCGGGCTGGCAGCGCTGGCCGAACCCGCCGAGCTCGCGGCGCTCGAACCCGCTGGCCCCCCGGCGGCCGAACCCACTGCGCTCGCGGCGCTCGAGGAGGTGCTCGTGGCGGGCGCCCTGACGGCGGGTGCGCCGGACAGGACCGGCGCGAGCTGCCGCGAAGGCGACCCGCTCGAGACGACGATCACTCCCGCGGCGGCGGCCGCGACGGCAAAGGCGGCGCCCGGCGCGTAGATCCAGCGCCGGCGGCGTTTGCCCGCCGGCCCGCCGAGCGCAGCGGCGGCCGGGGCGGCGAAGCGCTGCGCGACCCGCTGGTCGAGCGCGGCCGTAAAGGCGGGGCTCGGCTCGGGCCGCTGGCCGGCGAGGATCAGCGTCAGCTCCGCGAGTTCCGCGTCCTGGGGCGCCACCGCCTCACCGGCCAGCGTCTCGTCGATCACGGCCAGGGCGCGCTGCGACTCTTCATCGAACTGACGCATCACAGGCCTTTCTCAGTTTCTCCATGGTTCGATACAGCAGGGTGCCGGCCGCCGACTCGCTGATCCCGAGCACACGGGCGAGTTCGGTGTTGGCCAGTCCGGCGTGGAACTTGAGGGCGATCACTTCGCGCTCACGGGCGGGCAGCGTGCGCAGCGCCTGCAGCACGGTCGTGCGGCGCAGCGCCACCTCCGTCCCGTCCTCACTCCCCACGACGCTGCCCGGCGCCGTGTCCTCGGGGTCGGTGACCAGGGCGGCGACGCGCTTGCGCCGCCGCAGCTCGTCCAGGGCCGCGTAGCGGGCGATCCCGAACAGCCAGGCGCGCTCCTCGCCCCGGCGCCGGTCAAAGGTCCGCCGGCGACGGTAGGCACGCTCGAAGGCCAGTGCGGTGACGTCCTCGGCCGCCGCGCGGTCACCGAGCAGCGTCATGACGTAGGCGAAGACGTCGTCTCGGCTAGAGCGGTAAAGCGCCTCGAAGCGGTCCCACCCACTTTGGGGAGTAGACCGTCCGGGAAGCGTCTGGGACTCGATCACACCCTCACTACGAACCGGAACGCAATCCATCACGCGCTCGATATCTTGACTGGCAGTGCGCCTCGCGTTGGTGACAACCGTACTGGCGATGGTCCTGTCAGCCGTAGCTCCGCCGGCGATGGCGGTCGGGTCGGCGGCCAAGGACCCCACGCCGGCTCAGATCAGCAAGGCGATCCGCACCGCCAAACGGTCCAAGACTCTGTGGGCGACGGTGAATATCTGCGACAGCCGGCGTCATCCCCACCAGCTCGGCATCCGTGGGCAGATGCCATCGCTCGGGTTCCCGGCCTGGCTGTCGATGCGCATCCAGCTCAACTACTACTCGCGCGCGCACAAGAAGTTCGTCGCCGACCCAGGCAGCACGAAGACGATCCGCCTCGGCCGCTCCCGGTCGGGCCTGCAGCAGGGAGGTGCCGTCTATGCCTTCAACCCCCACGCCGGGCTGCTGGACGCGACCGTCCGGTTCTTCTGGCGGCGCTCGGGCAAGCTGCTGGGCGCAACCACCCAGACCACGAGCGCCGGCCACCCCGGCGCCGACTTCGGCAGCCCCCCGCGCTTCACCGCCGCGCAGTGCCGGATCCGCTAGCGCGCGCGAGCACCAGTCCCCGAGCGCGCGCGGAACCTAGTGGACCTCGCCTAGCCGGTCGTGAACAACCGCGGGTCGTTGGTGATCACGCCCGCCACCCCGATCGCCTCGAGCGCGCGGATTCGCTGCGCGTCGTCGACCGTCCACACGTAGAGCTCGCCGCCGGCGCGGCGGACGGCACGGGCCAGACGCGGCGTGACCAGGCGCCAGTGCGCCATCAGGGCCTGGCACTCGCCGGCGGCGATCGCCCGAGCCGCGGACACGGGCAGCAGCTCGCGCCAGCCGAGCACGACCACCGAAGCGGGGATCCACATCAGGGGGCTGCGGAACGGGTCCTGGCGCAGCTTGGGCACTGACCAGCCGAGCCGGACTCCGGCCTCCGCGGCTCGGATCAGAGCCAGGCTCTCCCGATACTGGCTGGAGATCAGCGCCCGCGAGAGCAGCCCGTGCTTCTCGAGCGCCGCGACCACGTCGAGCTCGTAGCCGGGCAGCTTGAGGTCGACATCGAGCTCGACCGAGGCGAACGAGCTCGAGGCGAGGTGCTCCAGCCCCTCGTCCAGGGTGAGCGAGGCCCGGTGGTCGAGGTGCTCGTAGTCATGGGCGAGGCGCAGCTCCCCGGTCTCGCGGTGGGGCAACACATCGAACTCGATCATGTCCACGCCCGCCGCGAGCGCGGCGTCGAAGCTCGCCTGCGTGTTGCCCGGAGCGATCAGGTCGGCCCCCTTATGTCCCACCCGCTTCAGTGCTGACATCCCGGACACCAGAAGGTGGTGCGGTTGTCCTCGCCAGCCGGATGACGAGGGGCCGGGCCGGCTTTGGCGAGCTCGGAAGGCGAGCGGCCCAGGCCCCCGGCCCGGGCGAGGATCTTGGTCGCGCAGCGAAAGCACGGCTCGCCGGGGCGGCGAAAGACCCGGCGGCCCGTGGCCTGGTGACCGGTCAGCGCCGACTCGAACATGCGCGGACGCACCGCATCCACGATCGCGATCGCCTCGGCGTCGCTCACCTTGGCCAGCGGCCGCCAGGGGTCGATCGCCGCGTCCCAGCAGCCTTTGGACTTCCAGTAGTTGCCGATCCCGGCCAGGTTGCGCTGGTCGAGGAGGGCGTCGCCGACGCCCCGGGTGGGGTCGTCGGCCCGCACGCGGGCCAGGAAGCGATCGGCCTCGAACATCTCGGCCAGGATGTCGGGGCCGAGGGCGGCCAGGCGCTGATCAATGCGACTCTCGGTCAGCAGCTCGAGGACCGGCCCGTCGAACTGGACGACCTCGTGGCCGGCCCGGGTCAGCACGAGCCACGCCCGCCGCGCAGAACGGCGCCACTTCGTTTCCGGCGCGTACACGGCCCAGGCGCCGGTCATCCGCAGGTGGGAGTGGATCGCGAGGTCACCGGCAAAGCAGCCGGATGACATCCGATCGGCCCGGTCTTGGCGAGCCGGGATGGCGAGCGGGCCGAAATGGATGGTCAGGTGCTTGCCGTGGGTCCGGATCTCGGTCACTGCGCGTCCCGCCAGCCGCTCAGGCCAGCGGTCGAGGCGGTGACGCGGCTGCGGCGTGCGGACTGCGTCGGGCACGTGGCCATCGAGTACGGGGCGCATCCGTCGGGCCGCGTAGGCGATGGTGTCCCCTTCGGGCATGACGAGGGCTCCTGGTCGCGGCGCCGAGCGCCGTTAGGCGCTGAGCGTCAGGCGCCGGGGTCCTTCCTGGAAACCGAGGGCAGTGAGCGTCGGAGCCAGCGGCGACGTCATCGCGCTCTCGCCATCGACCTTCTCCAGCCCCAGGCGCTTGATCCGCCCCCGTGCCCCGCGAACGTGCTGCACGAGCGCCGCCAGGGCGGGCTCGAGCCGCGCGTCGTCACGCGCGACCAGGGTCTGCAGCGCGCGGCCCCCCCGCTCCAGATAAACGATCGGATCGCCGCCGGTGAGGACCACATAGGCGCCGGCGGCGCGGGCCGGGCGGCGTCCGCCCTCGGTCCGTGGCTCGGGCCAGCGCAGGGCGGCCCCGTAGGGCTGGGCGGGATCGACAGCGGCCAGCACCAGTGGCGTCTCGGCGTCGGCGCCACCTCGCGCGCGCAGGCGCTCGACCGCGCCCGGCAACGCGAACTGGGCACCGCCCAGGCCCTCGAGGAAGTAGCCGCGACGGGCCACGCCGAGCGTCTCGAGCTGCGAGAGCTCGGAGTAGATCGCGGAGAAGCCACCGGTGATGCCCTCGGCCAGCACCTGCTCACGGGTGAGCAGGCCGTAGCGCTCGAGCAGCAGCTCACCGAGCGCGCGCCGGCGCGCCGCGGGATCAAATTCGCCCTGCAACAGCGGCGCCGTCAGCGACCAGCGGCCCTGCACCTGCGCCGCCGCAGCGTCCCGGCGACGGCTTGCGCCGAAGCGCCCGCCGCGCCGAGTGCTGCCACGGGT
This sequence comes from Solirubrobacteraceae bacterium, assembly GCA_050696855.1. Classification (GTDB taxonomy): domain Bacteria; phylum Actinomycetota; class Thermoleophilia; order Solirubrobacterales; family Solirubrobacteraceae; genus Palsa-465. The sequence goes on from JBOGYN010000056.1 coordinate 5,426, forward strand.
GTGCTGACGTTGAGCCCGGGCCAGGGTCAGGCGGGGCGCACGCAGGGGTGCGAAGGCGTCGTTGGTCGCCGCCCCGGACCAGGCCAGATCCCAGAGCGCCTCCTGGATCTCCTCGGGCGAGAGCGGGACGTCGACCAGCAGATCGGTGAAGAAGCTGGCCCCGGCGCCGAGCCGCTCCCGCACGGCGCGGTGCGCTTCGGTGTCCGAAATCTCGCCTCGGAAAGGAGGCGGCCCGAGCAGCGCCAGGTCGTCGCGGAAGTACAGCGCCACCCGGCCCGAGCCGCGACCGAGCGCCCCTGCTCCGATCCAGACCAGCTCCCCGCTCGCGCACAGCTGATCCATCCAGC
>JBOGYN010000057.1:0-3897 GCA_050696855.1 Solirubrobacteraceae bacterium
GGAACGAGCCTCCCGACTTCTTCATCACCGCTGATACAGAGAGAACCAAGCGGGCCACGATCGGACGACCCGGACCGTAGAAAACTGGCAATTACCAGGGAGTTCGTGTCAGAGCCGACGCCCGGAATCGAACCGGGGACCCCTTCATTACGAGAGAAATGCAAGCGCTGCGAACAGTGGCCTCGAGTTGCGATAAGCCCTGGAAAAGGAGGGGAAGTTCTGAGCCGACGGCGGCGCGGGCATTGTTTGCGCGACAACCTCGTGTACCCCCTGTGTACCCTCGCGCAGAATGCAGACCGGGACCTGTTGACCGTACCGGGGTAGCAGCGTCGGCGTCTAACTCCGGCCGAGGGCGTGGCCTGACGGACGCGCTCGCTCACGAGGCGCCCGCGCCGCCTGCGGACCTTGCCTCGATCGCCTGGCGCGCCGCCTCGATCGCCGACTCGGCGTCAAGGTGCGGCTGTTCTTCGAGCTCGTCGATCACGTGCCCGTAAGTGCTGAGCGTGAGCCGCGCGTCGTGTCCGAGCTGGCGCGCGACCTTGATCACCGAGGCTCCCTCATGCAGCAGAAGCGAGGCGAACGAGTGGCGGAGATCGTACGGGCGCCCGCGCTCGACACCGGCCGCAGCCAGCGCGCGCCGAAACGCCCGCCGGCGCCAAGAGCGGTATGCGGAGTCGGTCCAGGGTGTGGCCTTCGTCGACGGAAACAGCAGCGCGCCTTGTGGTGGGCGGCCGCTCCGCATCCGCCACTCACGGAGATCGGCCGCAAGCGGCGCTAGCAGCCGCACCGTTCGGTGTGCGGCGGTCTTTGTGTCCTTCTCCACGCCGAGCGAGATTGCTCGTTCGACGAGCAGCGTCTTGTCGCGAACGTCGCCCCACCGTAGTGCGAGCGCCTCTCCCGGGCGGAGCCCCGCATAGGCCAGGACACTGAAGAGGGTCGCATCTCTGGGGCTGGACGCCGCGCGCATCATTTCGATGACGCTCGGTGCGAGCGGTCGTACCTCCGGCTTGTACGGCAGTGGAGCTCGGCGAACCGCGCGGACCGGGTTTGTCTCGATGTGCTGCGCCTCAACGGCTCGCTGGAGGATCGAGCCAACGAGCTTGAGGGCCTCTCTGACTGCTACGGGTCCGCCGCCAGTCGCGAGTCTCTCGGCCTGCCACCGCGCGAGCACCTCAGGGGTGATCTCGCGCAGCGTCAGCGGACCCAGCTCGGACAGGATGTGCTTGTCGTAGATGTGGCCGTACCGTATGCGCGTCGCTGGTGCGAGGTTCGACGCATACGCTTCTGCCCATGTGCCCGAGACGTACTCGGCGAGTGTGATCCGGCCCGAGTCGAGCATCGCGAGGGTGCCGACTTGGCTGCGGCGCCGGAGCTCGGCCTCGAAATTCTGCGCGTCGCGCTTGCGATCGAACACGCGGGCTCGGTGACGGTCACCCTGCCGCCAGCGGACTCGCCAGCGAACCGTTCCGTCCGAGAGGATGCGCTTTTCAATCGTCATCGTGTGTGCCTAACCGCTCTGTTTGAATGCTGCCTTCAGCGAGTATTCGTTCGTCTGTAGTGACCGCCGGATGCGGCGAGCCGGTGACGTTCGCATTGTGCCATTCGGATCGGAAGCTCCTGCCAGCCAGCGATCCACCTCTGCCGGTTTGATTCGAGCAGCGCGGCCCACACGCCCGGCGATCGTCAGGCGGCCGTCACGGACAGCTCGCCGAATCGTCTCGACATGGACTTGGGCGCGGCTCGCGGCCTCTGCCACGGTGAGGAGACGACCTGTAGGTACTTCGTCGTCGGCGCCTGACACGGGAAGGAACGGTCCGACGCGGGCCGCGAGCCTCGCGGCCATCTCATCGTCGAGTGCGTCGGGGAGGCCTCGGGCGAAGGCACGGATCAGTTGAAGGACGTCGCTGCCTGGCTCTGATACTTCCGACCGCTTGTTGGCGGAGGTCCTTTCCCGCCGAGGTGGGGTCACGACAGCGGCTCGTTGTAGTCGGAGAGGTAGTCGTCGTTGTAGCCGACGGTGCCCTTGACGAGTTGCTGGATAAGGTTGGCCTCCCAGGAGCCGGGGCGTTCGGCGGTGAGCGCGAAGGTCGATCCAAGGTCGGCGGACACGCTCGCGAGGACGCCGGCGATCCAGCCGCCGAAGTCATGCTGGTCGCGGACAGCTTGGAGGATCGCTCTGTGCGCGTTGCTTGTGTAGTCGCTGCTGTCGGGCTCGGGGGTCGCGGTCATGGTGCTGCCTCCTGGGTGTTGCGCGCGCGTTGTTGGGTTCGGTTGTGAGGGATGGACGGGACCGGGCGCAGAAGCGATGCGCTGGTCAGGGTGGCTTGCGGGCCGAATTGCGTCCGTTGGTACTCGAGGATCCGATCGGTGAGGTCGTAACCATCGTGGCGGTCGGGCCACAGGTCGACGACCTCGGTGGCAATGGCCATAGCCCACAGGCCGGCGGCGATCTGGCTGGCGGCTCGGCGACCGGCTGCGTCGCAGTCCATGACGATCGTGACGCGCCTGTCGCTGAGCAGCTGCCCCCACGGCGGCTGCCAGGCGGTCGTGCCCGGGATAGCGACGGCGGGCAGGCCGCGCGAGCGGGCGGCGAGCATGTCGGGCGGGCCCTCGACGAGGATGATGTGATTAGAGGCTTCGCTGCCCGGGTGCGGGATCAGTCCATGCCGCGTCCCGGCGACGGCGAGCATTTTCGGATTCCGTGGTCCGAACGGGTCGTAGCGAAGGACGCCGCGCAGGGTGCCGTGTCGGTCACGGATCGGGATCGTGATCCGCGCGCCGTCAAATCCGAGCTCGAGCTCGCCGATGACATGCGGGTCCCATGCACGCTTGACACCGAGCAGCCGGATCAAGCGGTTGTTGTTGTCGAGCATTTTCGCCCAGTGCTGGACGTCGTGTTCCTCGGCGGCGAGCGGCCCGGTGATCGCGTGCTTCGGCGTCGGGTGTGGCGGACCGCTTCGACGAGCTGGTGGGCTGGCTGGGGAGCGGCGGTCGGATGGGCGGGGTGCGGCCAGGCCGTGGGTGATGAGCAGCGCCATGGCTGAGCGTGGCGTGTGGCCGACTGAGAGCGCGGCGTCGTAGGCTCCGCCGTGCGCGCCGCATCTGTGGCAGTTGAATGCGCCGGAGGTGAGGTTGATCGAGCAGGATGGTGAGCGGTCGGCGTGGTTGTGAGCGTCGGGCTGGGCGAAGCAGCGGACGGGCGCCTCGCGCATTGACCATGCCGGCAGCTCGATACCCAGTGAGAGGTAGAACGCGCGGACGTCTGGGGAGCTCATTCGCAGACTGAAGGGATCGAAGGAACATGGACACTGCGGCCGGGGATAGGTGGACAATCCACCGCCCGGTGAGCCTTCCGACGACGGAGCTCGTCGGTCATAGATGGACAATCCGACGCCGCCTGCGCTGGTCCGTTTCGCGACGGTCGGCGTGTCGGCGCGGGATTGTCCAGATATCCCGTTCGTTGTCCACGGAGTGTCCATTTATGTTCGACGTTGGCCATCTTCAATCGTTCCCTTCACAGACCTCGGTCGTGTGCGCGGCGATGAACTCAAACTCGCCGTTGATGAGCGGCACTTGGCGGGGGTGGCGGGCCGCCCAGGCGCAGCACTGCTCCATCGTGAGCTCGCCGCGACGCATCGCGGCGATGCGCTCGTTTGGCGTCATCCGCCACAGCGCCTCGAGCCGGGCAGCCCGTTCGGTGGTGATGCGTGAGAGGAGTTCGGAGAAGGTGGCGGGGCTCATGCTTGCTCCCGACGACGGGTGCGAGGTGGGACCCAGTCGTCGGCAGCTGCGCGGTGGTGCGATTGCGCCGCGGCCTGGGGCGGGGCTGGGAGGTCGACGTTGGGGCGTGGTTGGGGCATCGCGGGTGTCATCGGTGTGGGCTGGCGAGTGGAGCGC
>JBOGYN010000058.1:0-3187 GCA_050696855.1 Solirubrobacteraceae bacterium
GCCGAGGCCCAGGTGGCCGTGGGCCGCCGCCCAGCCGGCCAGCGGGGGGATCGCCCCCGCGGCTCCACCGATGACGATGTTCTGGGTCGTGCGGCGCTTGAGCCAGATTGTGTAGATGAGCACGTAAAAGGCACCGCCCGACACGGTCAGGCCAGCGGCCAGCAGGTTGGTCGCCGTCGCCATGAGCAGGAACGAGAGCGCGCTCAGGGTCAGGCCGAAGGTCGTCGCGCGCCCAGCTGAAATGCGTCCCGCGGCCACCGGCCGCGACGCGGTGCGCGGGCCCATCAACCGGTCGATGTCGCGATCCAGCACGTGGTTCAGGGCGCTCGCGCCGCCACAGGCCAGGCCTCCACCGATGACCAGCGCGAGCAGCTGTCCGAGCCCGGGATCTCCGCCCGCGGCGGCGATCATCGCGCACACCGCCGTCAGGACCAGCAGCGACATGATCCGCGGCTTGGTCAGGGTCACGTAGTCGCGCAGCGTCGCCCGGGCTGCCGATCCGATCAGGGCCGAAGGGGGCGCTACCGGCAGCTCGGCGCCGGTGGCCATCAGGTCTGCGGAGGCTGCCGGGGCTGCTGAGGCTGCGGGGGCTGCCGCCCGGCCGGAGTGACCTCGTGGACCGCATCGGCGGCCGCGGCTACGACCTCGGCTCCGGGCAGCCTCGACGAGGACTCGGGCGTGTCCGACGGCACGCGCCGGACGGCGATCGTGTACCAGACCACGAGCGCGATCAGCAGCGCGACCGGCATCAGCAGCGAGAGCAGCGAGCCGGCGAGAAAGTTGTCTGCGAACGGAACGGGGGGCATACGGCTTTCAGTCCTCCTCAAGTGGTGAGCGCCGGAGCAGGCGGGCGGGCCCCGCTCTCCGGCTCGAGCCAGCGATAGACACCGATCAGCATGGCGACCCCGTAAGCGAGCGAGCCAGGCACCCACATCACCCCGCCCGCGAGCTGCTGATCAGTCAGCGCCGAGATGCCGCCCGGCCGGTGGGTGAGCAGCGCGTAGTGAGAGTAGACCGGCTCGGGGACGAGCACGAGCGTGATCGCCAGCACCCAGCCGACCACCATCGCGCCGACTACGTAGGCGATCCGAGCCGGCCAGACCAGGCGCGGACGCAGCGGGCCGGGGTCGATCACCCGCGCCCAGAACAGCAGGCCGGTGAAGAAGAACATCGCGTGCTCGACCTGGTGGATCGTGTTCGAGGTCAGGGTCGCCTCGTAGGCGCCGGGAATGTGCCATCCCACGATCGTGGCGTTGAACAGCAGGCAGGCCGGGAACGGGCGCGCCAGGGCCCGCAGCGGCCCGGTCCACCGGGCTCGAGCCAGCGTCCGCCCGATCGCCGTCCGCGACCCCAGCGGCAGCGCCCGCCACATCCGCGGCCAGGGACGGCCGAGCAGGATCAGCGGAGGCGCCACTGTGAGCAGGAGCACGTGCTGGAGCATGTGAGCCCAGAACAGCTGATCCGCGGCACCGTCGAGCGGGGACTCCAGCGCGAGCACGATCGTCGCCAGGCCGGCCACGAACGAGGCCGTGCGTCGCGGCTGGCCGTGGCCGGGGCGGTAGCCGCGACCGCCGACCCAGTACAGCAGCGCCGCGATCGCCACGTAGGCGAGCGGAGGTTCGATCGACCAGCCGCCCCAAGTCATGTTCAGAGCAGGTAGAGCAGGACGAACAGCAGCACGCCGCTCGCGACGTAGAACGTCCAGAAGAACGAGCACGCTTCCAGTCCGGCTCTGATGACCGCCGTGTCGGCGAGCACCGCCGCGGCGGTCGCCGTGACGCCCTCGCGCCGCCTACGCCAGAAGGTCGCGACCTGGGTCTCGATCCAGTACGCGCAGGCCAACGCGAGCACGGAGTAGAACCCAGTCCAGCCGATGAACACGCTCGCGTAGCCGCCCGACGCCGGGCCGAAGCCGAGCGTCGTCCACTCGATCACCTGCAGCACCACGGCCGCCAGCGCGAGAACCAGCGCCGCCGTCCCGGCGCGCGCCGCCACCTCAGGACGCATGGCCGCGACGCGCAGCGCCACCGCGCTCAGGATCAGCACCACGACGATCGCCACGCCGAGGCCGATCGACGGATTGATGTTGTGGCCGATCTTCCAGTCCCCGTTGGTGTCCAGGGACCGCAGATAGAAGTAGGCGAACACGAACGACACCAGGAAGAAGGCAGCGGCGCCGCACAGCTGGCGCGCGCCCACCCACAACGCGCGTGGCTGCCACTCGGGCGGCTCGAGCTCGATCTCGGGATGGGTGGGGGCTGACGCTGATCCTTCCATCGCCTTACGCTCCTCCCCCCACCGGCGCCATCGCTGGCCCCCCGACCGGCTCCACCCCGTAGGGATAAGGATCGTCGTCGAACACGGGGAACCGATCGAAGTCGTGCAGCGGCACCGGCGTGGGCAGCTGGAACTCGGCCGACTTCGAGTGCCACGGGTTGTCCTGCGCCGGTTCCCGTTTGATCAGCATCGACCAGATCAGGTTGACCAGGAAGACGAGCATCGACAATCCGATCACGTAGGCCGACACCGACACCCAGTCGTTGAGCGGCTGCAGATTGGCGGGATAGGTGACGACGCGCCTCGGCTGCCCCATCAGGCCGAGCGCGAACAGCGGCCCGAAGGTCGAGTTGAAGGCGATGAACAGCGACCAGAAGTGGATCTTCGCCAGCCGCTCGTTGAACCGGAAGCCGGTCATCTTCGGACCCCAGTAGTAGATCCCCGCGAACAGCGTGAACACCAGGCCCCCCATGATCGTGTAATGGAAGTGCGCCATCGAGAAGAAGCTGCCGTGCGTGGTCACGTCGCTGGGCACGTCGGACAGCAGGACCCCGGAGATGCCGCCGATCAGGAAGTTGAACGCCCATGCGATGCAGAACCACATCGGCACCGTGAGCCGTATTCGGCCGCGCCACAACGTCCCCATCACGCACAGGAAGATGAACCCGGTGGGCAGCGAGATGATCTCGGTCGAGAGCATGTAGAACGGCCGCAGGTCGGCGTTGATGCCGCTCACGAACAGGTGGTGCTGCCACACGAAGAAGCTCAGCAGGGTGACGCCGAGCATCCCCGCCACGGCGAGGCGGTAGCCCCACAGGGGCTTGCGCGTGAACACCGGCAGCAGCTCGAGCACGACCCCGAAGCCGGGGATCGCCACGATGTAGACCTCGGGGTGTCCGAACACCCAGAA
>JBOGYN010000059.1:0-2720 GCA_050696855.1 Solirubrobacteraceae bacterium
GCCTAACCGCCCGTCGGCCCGGCAACGCGAGAAGCGTGACCTCGCTGATGCACGCGATTGACCGATTCCACCGGCCGCGGACCGAAAGCGTTCTCACCATCGCAGAACTCGCCGCGATCGCGATACCGACGATGTTCATCTGGGGCAGCAACGCCCCCTACCTCTCCGCCGACCGCGCCCGGCCGTCGATCGACCACATCCCGACGGCAACCCTCCACGAGGTGCCCGGCGGACACGGTCCCTGGCTCGTCGACACCAAAGGCACTGCCGAGCTAATTCAGACGCACCTCACCAGCATCACGACCTTATAGGGCGGGATGCATAAGCAATGCTGCGCCGGAGCCAGCTCAAGGCCGGCCCACCGAACGATCGCCATGGGCGATTAGGACTCGTCCGTTGCCGTTATGTCTGAGGCGCGCCTAGTCGCCAACGCGATCGCGCGCACCGCACGCCGTCTTGAGATCAAAGCGATCACGCGGTCGAGTGCGGGCAGCCCGGATCTCAAGCACGGTGCCGGCTGGCGATGACCGGATTCACGCGAGAGCTATCGCCGATGGGAGATCGATGAGAAACTGCAATTGGTGAGATCTATCCGTTGGCTCGTGGCCTGTGCCGCGATTGCACTGGGCGGCTGTAGCAGCAGCCTCCACGGACCACAGCCTCATTTGCCGAATGCGCTGCTAGCCGCCTACCTGCGGCCGTTCGACGATTTGCGTGTGAGAACCGCGGCAGCGTTCTGCGCTGATTTCACACCACCGGTGGTCGCGCAGCTTGCCGACAGGGCGGGGCAGTCAACCTGCGCGAGCGGCGTGCGTCGTGTCCTCCGGACGAGTGACTCGACAGCAGCAAAGGGCTTGGGTTTCGACCGCCTGCTGCCGCATCGGCTGAGGATGGTCAACGTCACGCGACGCGGGGATCGCGCCGCTGCCACACTCGCCTTCCTCGGGCACCACACCGGAGAGCGAGCACACTTCCGCCTGATCACTGGACGCTGGCGGATTGCCGACACCCCACGCCTCGACTCTCACAGCGGTGGCTGCGCGCCGCCATCAACTGGTTGCACTGGCGCGGTGTTGTCGCTGTTCTACTGATGTGGCGTGCCCACCAGGGTGCTGGTTAGCCCGCCCCGGTCGCCAGCAGCCCGGCCTTCCCGCACCGGCCTGAGGGCCGTAGGCGCTGCCACCGGCGTTGTCAGCTCTCGCACAAGCCCATTGCGCGATCAGCGGTCGTCTACGTTGGCCTGGTCGCTCACGAGCGCCTGGTCGCCGAGGCGATCGTCAGCTCCGGCAACCTCTGGATGATCAAAGCAGTCGTGAGCGGCTGCGCCACGGTGTGGGCGCTTGACGCCTATAGCGGTCGCGGCGCCAGCGCGACCGCTTTGCTCGATGACCGGTAGCGCGACTCTGCTAAAGGTTGGTAGGCACTTCCTTTCACGTCATGTCCACCCGAGCGCAATGCCCGGGGCTGGTGTGCTGGTTGATCGCGCCGCCGCGGGGTGGGCGAATCCGCTTTCGTCACATTCCGACGCGTGCTAACGGGAAGATCCGCACGCCCGGAGGGGCGTGCGGACCTTGCCGTGGACGACGCGAGAGCGCCTGCTGGCGGGTTCGTTACCGGTGGGTGCGCCTACCGGGCGTGCCGCGCTCTGCACGCAGCCTGAACCATGAATCCCGCCTACCAGTCGGCTGGAAGAAGCGGCTGAGCTCCCAGTCGGCCACGTTGTTGCCGAGCCGCTCCCCCTGCTTCACCGAGTTGCGGAAGTGGAAGCCGAGCCAGACCCGTGCGTCGACGACCTGGTTCTGGATGTCGGCGACCGTTTCGAAATGCTGCGTGGTCGTGAGCACGCTGCTCCCGTTCTCTCCCCCCGGCATGGTGACATCGAGGTGATTCGTGTTGAGCACTGCCGCGAGCGCGTCGGTGAAGGCGGCGGTGAAGCAGCCGTGCTGAGACGGGTATTCGGGATGTCCCGGGACTCCGAGCAGCGACTGCCAGGACGGATCAGCTGTAGTGTCTGGATTGCCGTCCTTGTCGGCGTTTCGGATGGCGGTGATCGGCCGCCAGAACTGGTAGAAGAACTTCGCGTCGAAGCATGCGATCCCCGCATCGGTCGTGACGATCTCTCCCATCGCGAGGAGATGCGCGGCGTCGACGAGGTCCAGATCGTGCTGCGCCACGACGTTCTGCATTGTCTGGTTGTACTGGTTGATGTTGTTCCCGACCCAGAAGTAGGCGATCGCGGTCTGCTCGGGCGTGCGGACGCTGCTGTGAAGAGCGCCGTACGCTTGTGTCTCGTTCAGGTCCTTGGCGTATTGCTCGCTTGTCAGCGCCGGCGGGGGCTCGACCCGGAACTGCGACGCCTGCCCGAGAAGAAACGGACGCATTGTCGCGAGCCAGGGAGTCTGCACCGCCTGCCCGGGCTGCAATTGCCATTGACCAGGCAGGATCGGCCCGATCTGTCCGTAGCTGGGCGTCGCCGCGTTGAGGCCGTCGCCGGCTCGGAAGGCGATCAGGTCGTGCGCCGCAGCCTGGCCGAGTGCGACTCCGTCGGCGACGTCTCCGCCCAGCGTTGAGATGTATGTGCTGTACTCGGCATCGATCGTCGCCTGCTGGTCAGTTAGGTAGTAGTTGAGGGTCGTGCGGGCCGCCGCTGCCACTGCGGCTTGCACCGAGGCGCCCGGGACGACGGCGAACGCAAAGTCGTGATAGGGCTCGTAGCGCCC
>JBOGYN010000060.1:0-18625 GCA_050696855.1 Solirubrobacteraceae bacterium
GGAGCCACCCAGCTCTGCTCAGAACCCGGTTTGCGGCGCGCGGTCTGGTTGACCCCGTCAGCGAAGCAGCCGCAGTAGATCCAGCACCCGCACGAGGTCGAGCCGTCGGCCTTCAGGTCCGTGTAGCCCGAGAGCGGCTTCCCGTCGGGTCCGTGACCGTTGATCTCGGCCAGGACCGCGTCGGCACTGGGATCTTCGTGTCGTCCCTCGGTCGGATAGTCCCAGGTCAACTCGAGGATCGGACGGTCCTTCGGGTCGGCCGAGGTGGCCAGCTTCTCGCGGACGCGCTGACCGAGGTGGTACATGAACCACAGCTCTGAGCGCGCATCCCCGGGTGGTTCTATCGCTTTGTGGTGCCATTGCAACAGCCGCTGGGTGTTGGTGAAAGTTCCATCCTTCTCGGTGTGCGCCGCCGCGGGCATCAGGAAGACCTCGGTGTCGATCTCCTCCGGCCGCACCTCGCCGGCCTCGATCTCGGCGGAATCGCGCCAGAACGCGGCCGTCTCGATTTCGACGAAGTCGCGGACCACCAGCCATTTGAGCTTGGTCAAGCCAAGCCGCTGCATGCGCGCGTTGGCCGAGCCGACCACCGGATTCTCCCCCATCACGAAGTAGCCCTCGAGCTTGCCATCGATCATGTCGGCGACCGTGCGGTAGTGCGAGTGATCGCCGGTGATCCGCGGTAGGTAGTCAAAGCAGTAGTCGTTGTCCTCGGTCGCACGCTCGCCCCACCATGCTTTGAGCAGGCTCGTCGCGTAGGCGTCGGCGTGCCCCCAGAAGCCCGTCTCGGGTGTCATCGCCTCAACGTAGGCGCCCAGGGACGGGTGAGCAGCCGGGTGAGGCATGGGCAGATATCCCGGCAGGATGTTGTAAAGGGTGGGAATGTCCGTCGAGCCCTGGATCGAGGCGTGACCCCGCAGGGCCATGATTCCGCCCCCTGGCCGGCCCATATTCCCCAGCAGCAGCTGCACGATTGCGGCGGCGCGGATGTATTGCACGCCGACCGAATGCTGCGTCCAGCCGACCGAGTAGACAAATGCGCTCGTCCGCTCGCGGCCCGAGTTCTCACACAGCGCCTCGGCCACCTGTTCGAACAGCTCTGGCGGGACCCCACATACCTGTTGGACGAATTCCGGCGTGTAACGGGCATAGTGTCTGCGCAAGAGCGCAAACACGCAGCGGGGATCAGTCAGCGTCTCATCGACCACTGGCGGCGCACCGCCTTTCAGTTCGCCGCTGTGCGCGCCGTGCGCCTGCTCGCCCAGGGCCGCGCCCTGCTCGCGCTGGCCGGCCGCGGCAGTGGTCGCAAAGCCCTCGTACTGCCAGGTCGAGGTCCCATAGGTAGAGGTGTCGGCGTTCCAGCCCGAGAACAGCCCGTCGAGGTCCTCGGTGTCGCGGAACTCATCACTGATGATCGTCGACGCGTTGGTGTAGGCCTTGACGTACTCCTGGAACCACTTTTCGCGCTCGAGGATGTAGTTGATCACGCCGCCCAGGAACGCGATGTCGCTGCCGGCGCGGATCGGGACGTGCAGGTCGGATACCGCACTGGTCCGGCTGAAGCGAGGATCGATGTGGATCAGCTTGGCGCCGCGACGCTTGGCTTCCAGCGGCCATTGGAAGCCGACCGGATGGTTCTCGGCCATGTTCGAGCCCATGATCACGATGCAGTCCGAGTTCTGCAGGTCCTGCTGGAAGGTGGTGGCGCCGCCGCGACCGAACGAGGTCCCCAAACTGGGGACGGTGGAGCTATGTCATATGCGGGCCTGGTTCTCAATCTGCACCGCGCCCATCGCCGAGAAGAACTTCTTGATGAGGTAGTTCTCCTCGTTATCGAGCGTGGCGCCGCCGAGATGCGCGAAGCCGAGCGTGCGGTTCAACCGGCCGCCGCTATCGGGATCCTCGTCCTGCCAGCCCGCCGCCCGGGCGGCGATCACCCGGTCGGCGATCATGTCCATTGCCTGATCGAGCTCGAGGTCGGTCCATTCCGTCGCCCTCGGGGCGCGGTAGCGCACCTTCTGCAGCCGGGTCGGATTCGTGACCAGTTGTAGCGATGCCGAGCCCTTCGGGCACAGCCGGCCCCGGGAGATGGGGCTGTCGGGATCACCCTCGATCTGGATGACCCGCTCGTCCTTGACGTACACCCGCTGTCCGCACCCGACCGCGCAGTAGGGACAGATGGAAGCGACCGTTCGGTCGGCGTCGCTGGTCCGCGGCTTGAGCTCCGCCGAGCGCCGCGACTGCGCCGCCCGGCCTAGGCCGAGGCAATCCTCACGAAGTTGACGCAGTAAAGGGGGCAGTGGCGACACGTCAGTCGACGCTGACCCTACCCCGCGCCCGAATGAAAAACACACCGCCCAAGCGCAATTGTTATCTGCGCAACAGTCAGCGCTCGTGATCTCGCCGCGCCCGGTGGGCTCGAGCGCGCAGATCTCGGCGATCCGGTCCGTCATTTCTCAGCCACCGGAGCGGCCACAGGCTGAGCAGAGTCGCCGTGCCCGCCACGCCCCAGATCGCGGCGTAGCCGTGCGTGGAGGCAAGCGGGCCGCGCAAAAGCTCGACCGCTGCCCCGGCCAGCACCGGTCCGAGCATCGTCCCGACACCACGGCTCAACGAGTAGAAACCGGTCATCGCCCCGTGCGATCGCTCTGGCATCAGCGGCATCAGGATCGCGTAGGGCAGGCTCATGACCACCGCGCCCCCGAACGCGATGGCCGGAAGCACGGGCAAGATCAGGTAGGGAGATTGGGTCACGAGCGGCACGAGTAGGCCGAGGCCATAGGCCCACAAGGCGACGTTGAGGATGCGCAGGCGCCCGAAGCGGTCCGCGAGCTCGCCGCTGATCGGTGCCGAGACCAAGATGATCAGTGCGACCGCGCCGATCATCAACGCCGCGGTGGTCACGCTGTTGCCCAGTCCGGCGGTCAGGAACAGGACCACAAACGTCTTGATCGCTCCCAGTGACAGCTCCCAGAACGCGTTGGCAAGCATGTAGGCCCGCAGCGCCGGGTGCTCAGCGATCAGACCCGAAAGCTCGCCGATCGCTTCGCGCAGCCCGCTGGCTTCGTGCTCGTCTTGGGCGGGCGCACGACGACCGAGCAACACGGCGGTGAAGACCGACAGCGCGATCACGAACACGGCTGCCGCCGCCACGAACGGCAACCACCGCGCCAGGGCGAAGAGCAGGCCGCCACCCACCAGCGCCAGGCCGGTCCCCGCTCCGCGCCAGAGGGCCTGGATGCTCTGCGCGCGTCCGGCCGCTTCGGGCGAGACGAGATCCGGGTACATCGCGCGGTAGGGCTCGTAGGCGATGAAGTAAGCGGTGAAAAAGGCCAGCACGAGCAGGACCGTGGCCAGCAGCGAGGCTGCGAAGCCGAGCAGCGCCAGCGCGACGGCCAGGCCCGGGGCAGCGCCGAGCACGAACGGCAGCCGTCCCCCGATCCGCGTCCGAAGCTGGTCAGACCACGTCCCGAACACGAGCGGCAGGACCAGCGCGAGCCCTCCCTCGATCCCGATGATCAGGCCGATGACGGTGGTCGAGCCCGTGAACCGCCGGGCGATCAGGGGCAGATACGTCGTGACCACGGTCGTCGCCAGCGCCAGGCCGAGGGTCGGGACCCCGAGCAGCGCGATCGTGGCCCGCTCGCGTCCTTTCAGTGGGGCAAGCACCGGCACGCTTTGAGCCGTGCTCGCTCCGCCTTGGGATCAATCCCCTCGCGCCGGGTGATTGTCATCGGGCGTACCGCCGGCCGGGGTCGGGGCGCGCGCCGATCCCCGTCACGTCGCTCCGGGCGCCGGACTGGGTATCTCAATCGGTGTTCTCTGCCAATCCTCCTATTCAACGCCTCAGGATCGCCGCTCACGGTGGTGCCGGTGAACGCCCCGAGCGGCTGGATGCGAGCCTGGCGCAGGCGGACCCGTCCTTGGGAGCACCGGGCCAAGCGGCGGATTATCGAGACCGTGGGTGGCCACGCACGTGCTCGGGTGATCGCCCTGCTCGCGCTGGTGCTCGCGCTCTCGAGCGCGGACAACGCCGCGGTGGGCGCCGATGCGGGACCGCTCAAGGACGCGCTTCACCTCAACTTCACCCAGCTTGGGCTGCTGGTGGCGCTGCCCGCTTTGGCCGGCGCAGTAGTGACCGTACCCGTCGGTGCGTTGACCGACCGTATGCGCCGCGTCTCACTGCTGAAGGCGAGCATCCTCGCCTGGAGCCTGGCCATGGTGGCCGCGGGCGCGTCCGATTCGTTCCAGACGCTGTTGGTCAGCCGGCTCGCACTCGGCGCAGTCATCGGGACCGTGGGCCCGACGCTGGCGTCGCTGATCGGAGACTTCTTTGCCCCCAGCGAACGGGCGCGGATCTATGGCTTCATCTTGACGGGCGACCTGATCGGCTCCGTCGCGGGATTGTTTGTCAGCGGCAACGCGGCCGCGATCTCGTGGCGGCTGGCCTTCTGGGTGCTGGCCATCCCCAGCGCACTGCTGGCCTGGGCGATCGGACGGTATTTGCCCGAGCCCGCCCGCGGAGGGGCCGGTCGCCTCGCCCGCAGCATGCCTTCGGCTCCGAAGCCCCGGCGCTTTCAGATCCCGGAAGCCGGCGCGCCGGACCCAGGCGGCAGTGGCGCGCCTTCAGAGCTCAAGCGCGCCCTGGAACAGGCCGGCGTGCGGCCCCGGGCCGAGAACGTGCTTTCGCCCGACCGCCACCGGATGAAGCTGTGGGACGCCGTGCGCTACGTGCTCAGCGTCCCCACCAACGTCGCCCTGATCGTCGCCTCCTCGCTCGGTTACTTCTTTATCGCCGGCATCCTGACCTTCGGGGTGGTCTTCGTACGCCATCAGTATTCGGTCGGGCAGTCAGCTGCCACCTCGCTGCTCGCCGTGCTGTCGATCGCGGCCGTGTTCGGCGTTCTGGCGTCGGGTCGCCTGGCCGATGCCCTGCTTCGTCGCGGACGGGTTTCCAGCCGGGTCGTGGTTGCCGCAGGCAGCTTCCTCGTCGCCGGCGCCCTCTTCCTCCCCCCGCTCCTCAGCAGCTCCCTGGAGATCGGCCTGCCGCTCCTGTGGCTAGCCGGGGCCGCCCTGTACGGCTCCAATCCGCCCCTCGACGCGGCGCGGCTGGACATCATGCCCCACTGGCTCTGGGGACGCGCCGAGGGAGTGCGGACGCTGCTGCGCTCGGTTTCTACGGCGATCGCCCCCCTGCTGTTCGGTTTGATTTCCGACCTGCTGGGTGCGGGCGGTCCGTCCACGCACGCCTCGGGCCAGGCCGCCAACGTCGGCGGCGTCAGCTACGCGTTCATGATCATGCTGATCCCGCTCGTCGTGGGCGGGGTCATTCTGCTCCGGGCTCGCCACGATTATCCACGTGACGTGGCCACCGCGATCGCCTCCGAAGCAGCCTGGACAGCTCGTGACCAGAGCACCGCCGTTTCCTGACGCGGGCGCGGATACGCGCCCCTCAGCGGTTCACCGCCGCCACGGCCGCCAAAGCGCGGTCAACGCCATTGTCACCGCCGCCGTGAGGGTCGCCGCCACGCGCGCTGGAGACGATGAGCCTCCGTCTTGGTCCTGCTGGACCGCGCGCCGCTCGGGATAAGCGGGTTCGCCACCGTGATCGTCGCGGAGGGCCAGCGCGATCGCCTGGGCGAGGTGCAGCCCCTGACGGTCGGTGCCCTGCGCGATCTGCTCGCGGCACGAGAACCCGTCGGCGAGCACGATCGTGTCCTTGGGCGTCTCACGCACCTTGGGGAGAAGCGCGCGCTCGCCGGCCTTGATCGAGACGTCGTATTTGTCCCCGGCTTCGAAGCCGAAGCTACCGGCCATGCCGCAGCAGCCGGTGTTGAGAAACTCCGCGTCGACTCCGAGGCGCTTGAGCACCTTGCGGTCGTCGGTGAGCTTGAAGATGGACTTGTGATGGCAGTGTCCCTGAACGATCGCGTTGCGCGCGAGCTTGGGAAGCTCGAAGCCGGCTGCGTGGCGCTCGAGGAACTCGGCCAGCAGGTAGGTCTGCTGGCTGAGGCGGACGGCATCTTCGTCGTTGGGGAGCATGTTGCGCAGCTCGTCGCGGAACACGGCACCGCAGCTGGGCTCGAGTACGACCAGGGGGACGCCGGCCAGAATCTGCTCCTGCATGCCTTCGAGAATCTGACCCAGGAAGCGCTTGGCGAGCGTCAGCATCCCGAAGTCATAGAGCGGCCGCCCACAGCACAGTGGCTTGGTCGGCAGCTCGACGCGAAACCCCACCGCTTCGAGCACCTCGACCGCGGCCTGGCCGACCTCGGGGTGAAAGTGGTTGGTGAACGTGTCGGGCCACAGCACGACCCGTGGTCCGCTGGGGTGCGTCGGCTGGTGGCCGGCGAACCATCCGCGAAACGTCTGCGCGGCGAACTGGGGCAGCTCCCGTTCGGGGGCCACGCCCCCGGCTCGCTTGACCAGATCACCCAGGACGGGTGCCTGTGCAATCCCGTTGACCAACCGCGGGGCGAGCGAGGCGATCCGCGCCCACCACATGATCAGGCCCATCGCGTAGGCCGCGCGCGGGCGCAGCCGGCCCTGGTAGTAGTGAGAGAGAAACTCGGCTTTGTACGTGGCGACGTCGACATGGGCGGGGCAATCGCCCTTGCACCCCTTGCAGGCCAGGCACAGGTCGAGCGACTCCTTGACGCCCTCGTCGCGCCAACCGCCGATCACCGCCTCGCCCTGGAGCATCTCGAACAGCAGCTTGGTGCGGCCGCGCGTGGAATGCTTCTCCTCGCGGGTGACCATGTAGCTCGGGCACATGGTCCCGCCCCCGATCCGCCGGCACTTACCCATCGACCAGCAGCGCTCGGTCGCGGCGGCGAAGTGCCCCTTGTCCTGCCAGAAGGAGAACCTGGTCTTGACCTCGGGGGGGTTGTAGCCCACGCCGTAACGGAGGTTCTGATCGAGCTTGTAGGTGTCAGAGACCACCTTGCGCGGGTTCATCTTGTTATCGGGGTCCCAGATCGCCTTGAACTCGTCAAAGGCCTGGCAAAGCTCCGCGCCGAACATGCGCGGGAGCAGCTCCCCGCGCAGCTGACCCTCGCCGTGCTCGCCCGAGAGCGAGCCGCCGTACTTGACCGTCAGGTCAGCGCACTCCTCCATGAAGGCCCGAAAGTCGCGGATGCCCTGCGCGGTCTTCAGCTCATTGTTGGTACGCGCATGCACGCAACCCTGCCCGAAGTGGCCGAACAGGACGACCTTGAGGCCATGGCGCTCGATCAGCGCCTGAAATTCCCGCAGGAACTCGCCGAGATGCTCGGGATCGACGGTCCCGTCCTCCCAGGCCGGCCAGGTATCCCACTCGTGCGGAATCTTCGCCGCGCCAATGGCACCCTCGCGCACCGCCCA
This sequence comes from Solirubrobacteraceae bacterium, assembly GCA_050696855.1. GTDB lineage: Bacteria > Actinomycetota > Thermoleophilia > Solirubrobacterales > Solirubrobacteraceae > Palsa-465. The sequence goes on from JBOGYN010000060.1 coordinate 7,363, forward strand.
AATCTGCTCCTGCTCTGATTCGTCGTCGAGCACCTTGATGTTCGGGGCGTCGTCAGTCTGCTCGAGCTCGGCCGCCAGGTGCTGCGCCTTCTCCTTGGCCTCCTCCCGGCTCTTCCCCCCGAACTCCACGAACAGCCAGCCGCCGCCGTCGGGAAGGTGCGAGATCTCTTCGAGCTCTTCGCCCTTTTGACCGAGGTTGGCCGGCACATGCTCGTCGATCGCTTCAAGCCCGTTCGGTTCGTGCGCACGGATCTCCATGATGTGGTCGGCGGCGTGAAAGATGTCCGGGTAACCCAGGACCGCGGTCGCTCGGTACGGCGGGTGGGGCACGAGTCTCAGCGTCGCCTCGAGTACCAGTGCACACGTCCCCTCAGTGCCGACCAGCGCCTTGGCGACGTTAAAGCCGTTCTCGGGCAACAGCTCGTCGAGGTTGAACCCAGACACGCGCCGCTCGAGCTTCGGGAAACCGTCCCGGATCCGTTCGGCGTAGCGGTCACGCAGATCGCGCAGCTGACCGTAGATCTCGCCCTTACGACCACCCGCCGCGACGATCTGCTCGAGTTCGGCCTCGCTGGTGGCCCCGACCCGCATCCGGGTGCCGTCGTAGAGCAGGATCTCCAGCTCCTCGACGAAATCCGACGTCCGTCCGGGCGGGTCGATCAGCGTGTGCGTACCACACGAGTTGTTACCGATCGCCCCCCCGATCGTCGCCCACGCATGCGTGGCCGGATCCGCTGGGAACGTCAACCCCTGCTCCACGGCCGCGTCGCGCAGCTCGTCGTTGATGATCCCCGGTCGGCAGCGGGCCCGCTTGGCCTCGACGTCGACCTCGAGCAGCTCGTTGACGTACTTGGAGAAGTCGATCACCACTGCCACGTTGCAGGTCTGCCCGCACAGGCTCGAACCGCAGCCCCGCGGCAGGATGGGCGCGCGGTGCTGCCGGCACACCCGAATCGTCGCCTCCACGTCAGCGATGTGCTTGGGGATCACCACGCCGATCGGGATCTGACGGTAGATCGAATGATCGGTGGCGTACAGCGCCCGCGACGCGCCGTCAAAACGCACCTCTCCGTCGACCGCGCGGCGCAGATCTGCCTCGAGGGCAGCGGCATCGACACTGCCGTCCGGATGCTGGCTCGGCTCCCGCCGGCGCGAGGGAACCGGGAACTTCTCGACCGTCAGCGGCAGCTGCATCGTTATTCCTTTCGAGGTCTTCTGGGGTAGGTAGCGGCTCGGGCGAAATCAGGACTCCCCGTCCCGGCGCTCGGCCACCTTGTCGCGGACGCGCTGCACAAAGCCGTAGGGGCTGGCCTCGGTGGACAGCTCGTTGACGATGTTGCGTCCGATCGTCAGCCCGATCCGGACACGGTTCTCCTCGCCGCGAGCCAGCGACTGCGCGAGCGCCTGCGCGTCGTCGCGGGTGATCTTGGGCGGCAACGGCGGTTCGTTGGCGTCCACCAGGCATTCGATCACCACGGGTCCATCGAGCGCCAGTGCATCGCGCAACTGATCCCGGCAGCGGGCTGGATCGTTGATGTGGACCGCTTTCGCTCCGCAGCCCTCGGCCACCCGGCAGAAGTCGATCGGCTGGAAATCCACCCCGTACTCGGGATTGCCCAGGTAGACCATCTGCTCCCACTTGATCAGCCCCAGCACGTTGTTCTTGATTACGACCACCTTGACCGGCAACTGCTCCTGACAGAGCGTGACCAGGTCTCCCATCTGCATCGAGAGCGACCCGTCCCCGGTGAACGCGATCACCTGCCGGTCGGGAAAAGCGGTTTGCGCGCCGATCGCGTAGGGCAGCGCGGCCGCCATCGAGCAGTTGGTGCCGCTGAAGGAGAACATCTGCCCGCGCCGCAGCCGCATCCGTGTCTCCCACGTGGTCACCGTTCCGGAGTCCCCGCACACGATCGCATCGTCGGCCAGCAGCGCAGACAGATTCCAGGTCACGACCTGCGGCTTCATCGGCACGTCCTCACGAGTGCCACGCTGCTCCATCAGCCCCCACCAATCGCGGGTCCCGGCCTGCGCCTGTTCGAGGAACGTGCGGTTCTCGTTGCGCTGAAGGAGTGGCAGGAGCGCGACCAGGGTGGCTCGGCTGTCGCCCACCAGCCCCACGTCAGCGGGATAGCGCAAGCTGATCCGTTCGGGCTTCTCGTCGATCTGAACGCAGACCGCCTGACCGGGCGCCGGCAAGAACTCGATGTAGGGAAACGAGCTGCCCACGATCACCAGCGCCTCGCAGCCCTCGATCGCCTCCTGCGACGGGCGCGTGCCAACCGCCCCCAGACCTCCGGTGACACAGGGGCTGTCATCGGGCACGCAGTCCTTGCCCAGCGAAGCCTTGACGATCGGGGCGCCCAAGGTCTCGGCCAGTTGCTCGACCTGCTCCCCCGCCCCACGCGCGCCCGCGCCGGCCAGGATCGCCACCTTTGTGTGCCCCTGGAGCACGCTGGCGGCGCGCTCGAGCTCGCCTGCGTCCGGCACCCGGACCGGAGGACGGAAGGTGGTGCTGGTATGGCCCTTGACGTTGCGCTTAAAGCGCATCAGGTCGCTGGCATCGGCCGTCTGGTAATCGATCGGGAAGGCGATGTGCGCCGGACCGCGCTGAGCCAACGCCGTCCGGCAGGCCAGATCGACGACGTTGGTGATGTGCGCCGGCCCCATGATCCGCTGGTTGTAGAGCGCCAAACTCTGAAACAAGTAGTCGGTATCGAAGTCCTGCAGGTAGTTGGTTCCGATCAGATCGTGATAGGTCATCCCGCTGATCGCCAACAGCGGCGCCCCTTCCAGACGAGCATCGAGCAGCCCATTGGCGAGATGGATCGCGCCCGGGGCCGCGGTGGCCAGGCACACCCCCAGCTTGCCGGTGAACTTGGCGTACCCCACCGCCGCCATCGCCCCCACCTCCTCATGGCGCACGTGCACATACCGCAACTCGTCCTGGCGCTTTCGCATCGCCTCCCAGAATCCGTTGATGCCGTCTCCGGGCAGCCCGAAGACAGTGTCCACCCCCCAGTCCATCAAACGATCGAGCATCAGATCAGCAGCGGTATCAGACACGAAATTCCTCCTCGAGATGAGAGTCGTCGATGGCTCATGGGTCCCCGCCGGCGCCGCAAACTGAAGGCTCGGCCTGTCCTCCCCTTGGGTTTCCATCCGCTCAACGCCGCGGTTGATGGAGCGGACTTCGGGTCGGGTCTCGTCGGGCGTTGGCCGGCGTTCCCGCCGACTGTCCGGCGGTGGGATCCAGGGGCGCGCGGACGCGATCGCGAGACCTACTGGACGCCAACCGCCGGTTCTCCGTATCGGCGCATCCCATCGGATCAAGCTCGGCGTTCAGAGGCGTTCCGGCGGAACGCCCGGCTGTGACGTCGTAGGTCATGGCTTTCTCCTCTCTATCGGTTCCCCGAGGGGGTTTTCTCGGCCACGGCGGCATACTCGCGCGCGTCGTGGGGGGGCTCGTCGACCACCTTCTGGCCGAAGGGCACCAGCGGCGCTGCCGCTTTGCCGATCGTGTTGTTCAGGGTCTCGGCGAACGACACGTACCAGGCCAAGAGCGCGGTTGCGATACCGAACGCGCCCCCGATATGGGTCAGCCCCGCCGAAGCGTTCACCGTGCCGAGCCCGAGCAGCAGGTAGGCCGGCCAAAGGGTCAGGAAGACGAGCATTACGCCCAGGTTCACCCGGAACGAGACGAGCCACATGTAAAATGTGAACACGGCCCAGGAAATCAGGAACAGACCGAGAGCCGAGGCCTGCTCGGCGGCGGGAATCTCCTTCAAATAGAAGGTGTTCAACGCCCAATAGGAGATCCAGAACGCACCGTAGGAGCCCAGGGCAACGGCCGCAAACGTGTTGTGACGCACGAACGCCCACATGCCCGCCAGCAGCTGTAGTAATCCGCCGTAGGCCAGCGCCGAACCGAGCACGATGGGCAGGGCAGTCTTGCTGATCGCGCCGACCTCGATCATGCTGAGCATGAAAGTTGTCAAGCCGAATCCCGCCAAGCCCAGGGGCACCGGGTCGGCCAGACGGGCGGACAGAGGCACCGCGGGACGAACGGTTACGGGGTCGGACCCGTTCTGCCGCGTGGTGGAAGTTAGAGGAGACACAGTGCTCCTTTCCGTAGATGTCTGATGGCTTGTAGCTATCCGCCCCACAGACACGGCCCGCCAACCTCGTCATCCGACGAACGCGCTGCGTTCGCTCGCGAACAAGCGATTCTTCCGCCGATAAGGTGAGGCCATGCCCGGCGAGCGCTCAAAGCACAAGCGCCCGGCCGTGGCCCTCCTGGATGCAGACCCCGACCTCGGGGCCGGCCTCGATGAAGGTGAGCTTCGGGCCGCTCGACGCCTGGCGGTGGCCGCGACCATGGATTTGGAGACCCCCGGCTGGGACCTGGACGAGGTACTCAGGACGGCCGCTGATGGCTGGCTGGGTTTGTTCGTGGTCCATGGGCTGATGATCCGCCGGGTGACGATTGGCAGGCGGAGTGCGTGCGAGCTGTTCGGGCCGGGGGACCTGGTCCGCCCCTGGGACACCGACGGCGAATACGCCCCCCTCCACATCACCGTCGCCTGGCATGTGCTCAAGCCGACGCGGCTGGCGGTCCTCGACAGCGCCTTTGCGCTGCGGATCGCTCGCTGGCCGAGCATCACCAGCCAAATTGTCGGCCGAGTCGCTCAGCGCGCTCGCTATCTCGCGCTGACGCAAGCCGTCACCCATCTGCCCCGGGTCTATGCCCGGTTGCTGATCCTGTTCTGGCTGCTCGCCGAACGCTGGGGCACGGTCAGTCCCGAGGGGGTTTACGTCACGCTGCCCCTTACGCACGAAATCCTGGCCATGCTCGTGGGAGCTCATCGTCCGCCCGTGACGATCGCGCTGCAGCGCTTGTCCCGCGCCGGGCTGCTCACGCGCGCTCGATCGGATCGGTGGCTGCTTACCAATCTCGCCGTACAACGCCTCGGGGAGCCGCAAAGCCTCACGCTCATTGACGCTGAGGCCAGGGATTCCGACCTTTCCTAGCCAGTCGTATCCCGGCCGCCCCCGGGCAAAGCTCCGGCAGCCGAGTCTGCGACCGGTTGTCACCTCGATGTACGCACACGAACAGCCGGCTCTCTCCCGGGACTGCTCGGCTGAGACCCTGGGTACCAGCCCGACGACCTAGGAGGTGTGAATGGACGTCAACATCGACGCCGAGCTCAACGCGCACTTGGTTGCCGTACAAGCGCTTGAGCAGCAGAGTCTGCGGTTATTGAGCAGCGCTACTGCGCTTGCCGATGACGAGCGGATCGCCCAGGTCTACCGAGTGCACACGCTGCAGACCGAAGCCCACGCTCGCTCGCTCACCGAGCGGATCTCGGCCCGCGGCGCCAGTGGCCCGCTCTCGGATGGCACGTCAGCGTCGGGACTGGAAACGCTCGAGATTCGCTTTGCGCCAGGGGCCAACGGGGCGGCCCTGGCGGTAGCCGCCTACGTCTTCGAGAACCTCGAGATCGCGGCCTACCACCTCCTCTTCGGTATCGCCGAGCGCGCCGGTGATCGCGAGACCGCTGTCCTGGCCGAGAAGACACTCGACGAGGAGGAGGCTGCCGCCGAGGTGCTGGCCAGCGCGTTCGATCGCGCCCTCGCGGTCTCGCTCGGCGAGCGGCCCACGAGCCCCATGGCCAGTCTCGCGTCGTTCGGGGACTGAGTACGGCGGATGGGCGTCAACCGCACCCAGGACGTGGACGAGGTCCCGCCGGCGAAGCACGACCGCCGGCGGGAGGGACCTGGCCCAGCTACTGCCCCTGCTTGACGCCGGGCTCGCCGAACTCGAACTGGATCGGGTAGGCCGGCCGGTCCCCAGTTTCGTTCGCCGGCTTGCCGTACTTGCCCAGCGGGAGGATGACCCGGCCTACGGTGCTCGCCAGCATCATCGCACTCGCCGCATAGAAGGCGGTGAACGCCGACGCCATCGTCACGTAGCCACCGACTTTCTCCCAGCCACTACCGCCGACGCTGTAGAACACGCCGATTAGCGCCGCACCAACCGCGAGCGGAAAGAGCACCGCCGAGATCGCGACGCTTTCAGCCAGGGAGGCGAACGCGGCCACGAGCGTGACCGCCGCCAGTGGATAGAACCAGAACGCCAGCTCGGGCACCGCGGCATGGGGTGCGGAAGCGGGCAGAACATGTAAGGCGATCAGCAGGTTCAGGAATCCGTATCCGAGCCAGAACGCGGCCCAGATGCCGTGAACTGCAGTCGCCAGACCGTCGCGCGCCCGGTAGGCCCATAGGGCGGCGACGCCCTGAGCGATACCGCCGGCAGCGGTGGCGAAGGGGAAGATCAGCGACGGCGACGTCGACGTTCCGTACCAGCCGACCAGATACGCGGTCACCATGAATGTCGCTACCGCGAACCCGAACAGTCCCAGGATCGAAGGCGCGGCGATCGGCTGTAGAACAACGCGGGTGTGATCACGCCACTGGTTGAGTTCGCCGGTAGCGCCATTGGTGTGCGGGACCGACTGCGTGGTGGTGCTCACTTGAAAGCCTCCTTGGTTAATGGCGCAATGGCCACTTGTCACACAAAGGGCTACCCCGCCCACTCGACGTAACCTCGGTCAAGCTCGGAAAATGGTTAGGCGGATGACACCGAGACTCACTCAGCAGCTCGGGTCTCGCGCGGCCTAGTACACCCCGCATCAACTGCGACGGCGGGCACCTAACTCGGCCTCAATGCCCTCCGGCCTGACCAACAGCCGCTGTCCGCAGGATGACGGACCTACGCCGTTGGGTACCTTCACACTCAATTGCGGCGGTAGCATGCCGTCCTGCCGGCATTCCGTCAAGCCCTCACACAGCGAGGTGCAATGTCCTACGTGAACTGTCCGCGGTGCGGGCTGAGTGTGCGTGTCCGAATTAACCAAGTGCAGTGGCAGAACTGCCCACGCTGTCTCGGTCGCTCTGGAATCTCGGTTCCCGTCCACATCTCACCACGCCGCGTGTGGCCCCGGCAAGAATCCCAAGGTCCCATCGTGCCCGACGCGGGGGCTGGTTAGTCCCGTCGGGAGAGTTCGGGCTCGCTCTGCCTCACCTGTGCCGTCAAGTCACGGCTGCCAGCTCGTCTTTTAGTTGTAGTGCTTGAGGCGCGGCCAAAGCGTCGGCCATGGCGCGCTGGGGCGACACAGCATGACCGGTAGACCCTGCTCCTGATTGTTGAGGCCGACCTCGTTGTTGATCGTCGCTAGCGTTCTGCATCGCTCGAAATACGGCGTGGCGTCCGCCGCGCCGTTGAAGCCGACCAGCAGTGTGCGGGTGTCGGTGGGTGGTGGCTCTCCCCATTCGTTGAAGCCGTTGTGGCCGCTGTAGGCGCGGGGGAGCCGAAGGGCTTTGCCAAGCAGGTCGATCGCGCCCGCGTCACCGTAGTTGCTGGTGAAGATCGCAGTGTGCGTGCGTTCAGCCGGCGGGATCTGCTGCCACGCGCCCGAGATCGTTTGGGTGAGGCGGGTCCAGCCGACTGTCTCGCCTTGGGCCGGGTTGATCGCCATCACGATGCTCCCTTGTAGGTCTCGCTCGGGGAGCAGCGGCAGCGCAATTATCGAGCTGATCGCCACGCTGAGGGCGATCGCGCTCGTCATGAGCCAGGTTCGCCTTAGATTGCGCCTCGTCCACTCGGCGGCCGGCAAAGCGCCGAGACCAAGCAGTACGGGGTAGAGGCTCGCGAGGTAGTACGCGTGCCCGTTGCCAGCGAAGTACAGCACGGCCATCGCCGCGTACGTGAGCGGCAGAAAACGCAGCTTCTGCCATGTGGGGCGGCGAAACGGGGCGAGTAGCCCGGCGATCCACACCGGCACTAGCACCGGGCTGACCATCACTAGCTGGAACGGGAAGAACCCGGCCCGGCCACCCTCCTGGCTGCCAGCGATGTTGCCCGCCACGGTCAGCTGTGGCCAGCCGTGCTGCTGCTGCCAGATCACATACGGCACGGCCAGCAGCACGGCGCAGAGCGCTCCTCCGGCCGCCCACCGCGAGCGCAGCAGCGACCGCGGCCCGATCAAGATCAGCGTCGCCACCATCACGAAGGCGACGAGCCCCACCTGAGGTTTTGCCTCCACCCCAACGCCGACGAGCAAGCCCGCGGCCAGGATCGACGGGCCGCTGCTGCGGACGACGGCCCGGATCGCCAACCATCCGAGGAGTGTCGTGCTCAACAGGTCGTAGGTTGTTGTGCTCACCAGATGGCTGACCGCCAGCGCGAACCCCGACGAAGCCGCGCAGGCTGCGGCAATGATCTGCGCGCGCGTGGACCCGCCGAGTTCGCGCGCGATGAGCGCCGCGAGGATCGTCGTGGCGCCTGCGACCAACGAGGAGGGCGCGCGCAGCAGCACAAGCGATGGGGCGAGTGAGTGCATCGCCCCCGACAGCAGCGGGACGAGCGGCGGCTGGTCGGGATACCCGAATGCCGGGTGCGACCCGGCGACAATGAAGTACAGTTCGTCGCGGTGATAGCCGTAGCGCATGCTGGTCGCGATCAAGATCGCGACCTGGGTGGCGGCGATCACCCAGACCCAAGTGCTCAGGTTCGCTCGCGCCTGCGCCACAATCCCCCGGCTGAGCTGGTCTGGGTGTGGGCACAAGTCCGGCTCAACGACCGCGTGGAAGCTAGCCGCGCGCTCAGCCATCGCGGCGCGGCTCGCATGCCCACAGCGGGGACTCGCGCCCCGGCTGAGCCTTCCATCGCTGGGCGCCCGGGCGGATCGGTTTGAGCGGCGCCCATGAGGTGGACATCGCCGCTGGCCGCTGGGCGGCTGCGGCGATGCGCCGGCGAGCTGATCGGAGGTACGGCGCCGTCGTGCTGGCGCTGGCGGCCGACCGACGACGCATTGCCAGAGGCGGTCCCAGCTCGTGTCCGCTGGGCTCAGAAATCGCGGGGTGGTGGTAAAGGTTGTTCACGGTGGGGCCTCTCGGATCGGGGCGCAGGGGCGGGCTGTGGATTGGAGGGTGGACGGGCCGCCAAGTGAGGAAGACGTACGCCGGCGCCGGAACCTTCCCGCGGCATCCAACCCGGGTCGCGCCAGCGGTTGATCAAGCGAGGCGTCGTTGGCGCCTGAGATAGAGCGAGCGCGGGTATGGACTCTCAATATGACGATTCAGCCCGATTCGGTGGACACGAAACGTAGCGGCGGCTGGCTGCCGGAGCAGGAGGACCTGGAGTCGTGGCTGGACGGTCACCGTGAGCGGGTGGAGGCTAGGGGCGAGCAGGCGGCTCTCCACCCGGTGATCGAGGAGTTCCAGAAGTTGATCGAGGCCGATCCCGTGGTGCGCATGTACCTGAACCAGATGATCGAGCAGGTGCCGAGCACCAAGCCGTACCGCAAGCGGCACTTGGAGAGCGTTGAGCAGATGCTGCGCCTGGTCAACGAGCTACTCACGATGGCGCCAGAGTTCGGCGAGAGCTCGATGGTGGCCACGCCGCTGAACGCGATCCTCGACTGGCCGATGGGAACGCCGGCCGGGTTTGCCACCTTCCGGCACCCTCGCGTCAACGCGATGCTGAAGAAGATCCTCGGTGCCTGGTGCGAGTTCCTCAGCAGCGGCGACTCGCTCTACGTGCTCAACGATTCGCCGGCCGGCTGGAAGTCTGCCGAGGCCCAGCGCAAGGTCGGCATGGAACAGTACGAGCACGACCCGCAGGCCGAGCACTGGGGGTTTGCCTCGTGGAACGATTTCTTCACCCGACGCTTTAAGGACGGCGAGCGTCCGGTGGCGTCGCCGAAGGATGACAAGGTGATCGTCAGCGCCTGCGAGTCCACGCCCTACGGCGTCAGCACGGACGTCAAGCGCCAAGATCGCTTCTGGATCAAGAGCCAGCCGTATTCGCTTGAGGACATGCTGGCCAGTGACGAGTCAGTCGATCAGTTCGTCGGCGGGACCGTCTATCAGGCCTTTCTCAGCGCAATCAACTACCACCGGTGGCACAGCCCTGTGGCCGGCACGATCGTCCGCGCGTCTGTTCACGAGGGCACGTATTACTCGGAGGCGGACTCGGAGGGCAAGGACGCCGTCGAGCCGACCAACTCACAGTCCTATATGGCGCACGTCGCGGCCCGGGCGATCATCCTCATCGAGGCTGATGATCCGGTCATCGGCCTGATGGCCTTCGTGCCGGTCGGCATGTCGGAGGTCTCCTCCTGCATGATCGACCAGAAGGTGACGCCCGGCTACCACGTCGATAAGGGCGAGGAGCTCGGCTACTTCCAGTACGGCGGCTCGACTCACTGCCTCGTGTTCCGCCCAGGCGCAATCGCCGAGTTCACGCTCGCCGCCATCCCCCAGCCGCACGACCCCCAGGCGCCGCTCATGCTCGTACGCTCAAAGCTCGCCACCGCCAACGCCAGGGCAAAAACAGCAGAACCACCAGAGGACCGGTGACCTAACGGCAGTTGTCCTGCTGCCCTGCGGCCCGCGAGACGACGAATGCCGCCGCGAGGAGGTGGCGACGAACCAGAAGCCTCGTCGCGGGCGTGAGGGCTTAGCGTGAGCGGCGACCGGGCTCGGCGAGGCGCACCGCGATGAGTTTCTTCACGAGCGCCTTCGGCAGGGGACGGTCGGGCGTGAAGTGCAGGGAGCTCTTGGTCATCGCGTAGCCGTGAAGCTCATCGGCAAGTTGCGCGAGGACCGTACCGCTGAACGGCAGGTAGCTCAAGTGGTCCTTGAACACGGCAAAGCCAGCGACGGTCTGACCACGCACGCGGAAGGCGGGAACGCGGTAGGAGATCACCTGCTCCGCTTCGGGGACGATCTCAATAATCGTGCGGCGCAGCGTCGCTAACGTCCCACGCTGCGGCTCTTTGACAGCGCTCAGGTACTTGTCAACCTCTAAGGCGGACACCGCTACGCAGTTTAGGCAACTGAACTCGGGCCTCAACGTCCCGCAGACATAGGCATCCGCGTTCTGAGTCGATCCCCCGCGCTACTGCTCATAGGACAAGCCAGCTAGGCAAGCGGCAGCGGATCCAACCACGCTCCAGCACTACGCTCGTATTGGTGGAGCGGATCCCCGTAGACCTGTCCGGGATACCGGAGACCCTTCTGGGGAATCTCGGTAGACGCGCTGCTGCGGCACGCTTGGGAGCTCTGAAGGACCCGATGGCTGTCGAGGTCGTCGACCGGCTGGACTACGACTTCGCGGACTCCAGCCGCGGCGCGCGGCTGCATGCGGTTCGGGTGGCCACATTTGACACGGCGGTCCGCCGTTTCCTGGGCTCACATC
>JBOGYN010000061.1:0-1531 GCA_050696855.1 Solirubrobacteraceae bacterium
CTGCTGTGCATGCCGGGTCCTTCGCCGAGAGCGAAGGCGAGTTCTCCGGCCGCGAAAACGAGCATCTCGACCTGGTCGAGCGCGCAGATCTCGTCGATCTCGGCCAGCGCCTCGACGGTCTCGATCATCGGGATCACCAGCAGCCCGGCGTCGCTTTCACTTAGGTAGTCGTCAAAACCGGCGACGGTGTAGCCCGGCACACGCAGCGCGGGACAGAGGCCGCGGGTGCCCCGGGGCGGGAAGGTCAGCGCGTCGATCACCCTGCGCACGTCGGCGGCGGAGCGCACCATCGGCACGACGACGCCCGCCGCGCCCGCTTCCAAAGCTCGCCGGGCCGAGGTCGTGTCCGCAGGGTCAGGGATCCGGACCAGCGGTACGAGGCCGGCGACGTCGCAGGTTCGCATGGTGTCTTCGAGGGCGCGCGGGTCGAGAGCGCTGTGCTCGCTGTCCAGCCAGACGTAGTCGAATCCGGTCGCACCGAGCACCTCGATGAGCGTGTGATTCCCGGTGAAGCACTGCATTCCGATGGGCACGACCTGCTCGTCGAGCATGGTCAGCAGCCGGTTCCTTGCCATCCCTCACTCCAAACGGAAACGATCGATCTCGCTTGTTGTCGACGGTAGCCGTCGACGAGACTTAGCGCAACCGATCGTTTCCTTTTGGGTCGTGCTTGAGCTAGCGATCCACCTCCCGCTCCTGGAACGCGACCGCGCCGAAACCGCCGACGGGTGCGGTGAACAGTCGGAGCACGATCCTGTCCGGGCCCTCGACCTCGATCGACCGACCGGTCCGGCGCCGCTTGATCGGGGTGCAGGCCGCGCCGGCAGCCCGCAGGTGTTCGGCCCAGACTTCGAGGGCCGCGTCGTCTGGGACCTCGAAGGTGACCGGGTCGTAGCCGGGCCGCGCCGGGTAGCCCGCGTCGGCGATCCGCAGTTCGATCATTCCGGGAAAACCGCGGAGTTCCAGGATCACGCCGAAGAGAGCACCCGCGGCGTCGCGGTGGTCGAAGCGCGGTACATGGCGAGCGCCCAGGATCTGGGTGAACCAGGTGATTCCGGCGTCCAGGTCGCCGACGACGAACGTGACGTGGTGGATGCCACTGATGGCAGGCACGGCCTACTCCCCGGGATCCGCGGCCAGCCCGGCTGCCTCGATCCCGGCGACCGCGCACGCCTCGTCGGCGCCCGGCAGGTGCCCGCTGACCCCGACCGCACCGGCGATCTCACCCGCGTCACGCACCAGCACTCCGCCGGCGACCGGCACGAGGTTCCCCTCGGCGAGCGCGGTCAGCGCCCCGACGAAATGGGGATGCGACTCGGCGCGCTGGGCGAGAGACCGGCTGCCCACTCCCATGTTCAGCGCACCGGCGGCCTTGCCACGCGCGATCTTCTCGCGCAGCAGGGACGAGCGGTCTTCCCGGGCGAAGGCGACGAGTGCGCCCCCCGCGTCGAGGACCGCGACAGTCATCGGCGGCATGTCGGCGGCGCGAGCGTGCGCCAACGCGGCGGAGACTATCGCTTGGGCATCAGCT
>JBOGYN010000062.1:0-17503 GCA_050696855.1 Solirubrobacteraceae bacterium
CCCCCACGGCGCGCAGCTCGCCGCGGGCGAGCATCGGCTTGAGCAGGTTGGCCGCGTCGACGGCCCCCTCGGCGGCGCCCGCCCCGACGATCGTGTGCAGCTCGTCGATGAACAGGATGATCGTGCCGTCGGCGTCGGCGATCTCCTTGAGTACGGCCTTGAGCCGATCCTCGAATTCGCCGCGGTACTTGGAGCCGGCGATCAGCGCGCCGACGTCGAGCGAGATCACGCGCCGGTCCTGCAGGCCCTCGGGCACGTCACCGGAGACGATGCGCTGGGCCAGGCCCTCGGCGATCGCCGTCTTGCCCACCCCGGGCTCGCCGATCAGGACCGGATTGTTTTTGGTGCGACGCGAGAGGACTTGGATCACGCGCCGGATCTCGTCGTCGCGGCCGATCACCGGGTCGAGCTTGCCCTGAGCAGCGGCTTCGGTCAGGTCGCGGCCGTACTTCTCCAGGGCTTGGAACTTGTCCTCGGGGTTCTGATCGGTGACGCGGTGTGAGCCCCGGACCTCGCTGAGGGCGCGGGCGAGCTCATCGTGGCCCGCGCCGGCGGAGCGCAGGGCGTCGCCGGCCGCACCCGGATGGGCGGCCAGGGCGAGCATCAGATGCTCAGTGGACACGTACTCGTCCTTGAGCTCGCGCATCTCGGACTCGGCGGCGCGCATGATCTGCACGAGCTCACCCGAACCGCCCGCCGGTTCTTGACCACCGCCGGCGGTGCCACCGCCCGAGCCGGTCAGCTTGGGCAGCTTGTCAAGCGCCTGGTTGATGGCCCCGCGGACGATCGCCGGCTCGACGCCGAGCTTGCGCAGCACGGGAACGACGACACCGGCCACCGGGCTTGCTCCTGCGGCGCCGCCGGGCGGTACCCCCTGCTCGAGCAGCACGGCGAGCAGATGCTCGGGCATGGTCTGGGGATTGCGGCGCTCGTCGGCCAGCCGCTGGGCGGCGGCCAGCGCCTCCTGAGATTTGATGGTGAAACGGTCTGGTTGCATTGCGTAGTTTCAGCCTTCGCGTAAATATCTAAGTCAACACGACTAAGATTATCACAGGATTGGCCCGCCACCACAAGGATTCTGCCCACCGGCCTACTCGCGCTGCGAACGCGCCGGGCGAGCCAGAATCGGGTTCGAGCGGCGAAAGTCCGTCAGTGACGGATGCGCAGGGTCCGCACCACGCTGATCGCCTCGACGTTGCCGCCCGAATCGAGCAGCTCGGCGGAGACGCGCGCAAACACGTGCCGGTGCTGACGCAGGGCTGTGCGCAGACGGCTCAGCTGACGAGGTGAGAAGTCCAGCTTGACGGTGCGCGCGCCCTTCTTGCGCAGCAGCTGCCGGTTCGAGTTGACAGCGATCCCGCGGCCCTGAGGGATCGAGATCTGGGCCGCAGCTCGGACGATGCACCGCCGCGAGCACGTGAGCCGGGCGACGAGGTGGTGTCGGGCCACCGACCGCTGACCCGGCAGCAAGAGCCCCACCTTGGCGATGGCCGGCTGGTCGGCGGTCGCCACCAGGGCAAGCTTGGCCAGATCGACGCTGCCCAGCCCGGTGGCGAGGTCGTAGCCGGGCGTGCCCGAGCAGCAGCCCAGCGCGCGGTGGTTGCCACCCGGCAGGTAGGGCCCGAGGTCGTTGTCGCTGCCGGTGACGTCCGAGAACACCCCGGCGGCGGGGTTCGTGCTGGCGATCCGGTAGAGCAGCGAGTTGGCCACGCCCAGGCTCTGCTTCTGGTGGGCACGGAGCGTCTGGTCGACCAGCGCAAATCCGCCGGCCAGCAGGGGCGAGGCCGCGCTGGTGCCGCCCACGGCGATCCACGGGTTGCCGCCGCTGGCCCGGGCGCAGTCCGCCGCGGTGCAGTAGATGTCATAGCCGGGGAGCACGTCGGCGAGCATCGATACGTCGGGAACGCCGCGACGGTTCTGGGGCACGTCGCCCTGCTGATAGCCCGGGCGCCGGAACAGGCGGCTGATCCCGCCGCCGCCCGCGGACAGGTTGGCGGGCGCGTCGTTCCAGACGATCTGGGCGCTGATCTGGTTGGCGGCGTTGAGCTCGACGTTGGTCCCCCCGACTGCGGTCACCCAGGGCGAGGATGCCGGGTAGCTGACCGCGAGCGCATCAATTGGCCCCGAGCGGCCGATGCAGGAGGTCGAGCCGGCATCACCGCTGGAAGACAGCACGGAGATGCCGCTCGCCGCGGCCAGGGCGAGCGCGCCTTCGGCTGCGCGGATGCCGCTGGCGCCAATGGAAATCTGCAGGGCCGGCTCGCAGGTGCCGAGCGAGGCCGAGATCACCTGCGGCACTCGGCTCCCGTTCTGCAGCGGAGCGGTCAGCGAGCGCAGCACGTCCGATGCCCGCGCGCGCGATTCGTAGACGTCCACCGCCTTGAGGCCGGGAGCGGCGGCGTCGAGGATCTCCAGGTCGAGCGTGCTCTCGCCTCCGGGCGTCAACGGATGGCGCAGGTTGACGCCAAAGCCGCTGACCGCCGGGATCGGCAGGCCGAAGCAGCTGGCAAACGCGGTCAGATCGCTGTAGTGGTAGCCATCGATCTCTATCAGCGCCACCCGCTCGCCCTGCCCGGTCAGTCCCGCGCTCTGCAGAGGGGCGTAGTCGTACGCGGTCAGATACTGGTTGGGGGTGAAACCGCGCTGGGCGAGCGCCGCAGCACACCCGACCCCGGTCCCGGAACGCTGCTGATAACCGGAGAACGTGTTGTCGCGACCGAACTTCGCCGGGACATGGGCGAAGTTGCGGGTCGTGGCTACCGGCGTCCGATGGCCTCCGAAGAGCGGGCGTGTGTCGAGGCCGACGACCCCCGTGACCGCGCCGGCCAGAGCCGCGGGCACTCGCGCTGAGCCGGTGGGGGCGACGAAGCGCGTGACCCGTCCGGATTCATAGCGACTCAGGGCGGTGCCGAACGTGCGCTGGGCGCCAGCGACCGGCATCGTCGCGTCGGCGAACAGTCCCGTGCGGTCGATCCGGACCGAACGGGCGCCGGAACGGCGCAGGAAGCTGGTCACACGGGCGCGATCCGCGCTCGAGGCCCCAAAGCGGCGGGCGAGGACGGGGATCGACTCGTACTGGCCGTAGAGCGGCGAGCCAACCGTGGTCACGGCGGCGGCGAAGCGCTCCAGGCCGGCCAGGTCCGCGCGCAGCGGGAGCACGAGTGACAGCCGCTGGTGGGCGGGCGCCGGACCGAGGCGGGCCAGCTGGTCGTGCGCGGCCGGCGCGGCGTACGCGGCCGGCGCGGCCCAGGCCAGGAGCGCGACCAGTGCCCCGGCCAGCGCTGTCGTCCAAGCTGCCCGCCCTTTACCCCAGCAGTGCTTAACCACGTTCGTGCTGCTCCCTCTTTGACGACACCAGAATCCTCACTCCCCGGCGAGGATCGTTGCACACTGGGGCGGGGGTTCTCGCCGGTCCGCGTAGATTGGCTAGCCCTCGCCGGCCCGGCGGCCGGACGGACGCCGCAGATCGAGGCGCCGGAGATCGGCGTGACGGACGAGCTCGCCGCCGCGGACGTAGGGCACGATCTCGGCCCGGAGCTCGCGGCGCAGGCTCTCCAGGCGCTCGACCTCGGCGCCCAGCTCGCGGGCCCGCTTCTCAAGGCCGGCGACTTTCCGGGACATTGAGGCGAGCTGTTCCTCGAGCTCGAAGACGCGCTCAACGCCAGCCAGGTTCATGCCCAGCTCAGCGGTCATCTCCTGGATGCGGCGCAGTCGGTCAACGTCTTCCCGGGAGTACAACCGCGTCCCCTTGGGCGACCGCTTGGGCTCGATCAGACCTCGCGATTCGTACATGCGCAGGGTCTGGGGATGCATCTCGGCGAGCTCGGCGGCGACCGAGATCATGAACACACCGCGGTCCGAGGAGACCTGGACCCTCGTGGTGCGGATGCGCCGCGTCACCATCAGCTGGCTTCGTGGGCGGAAGCGGCGAACAGCCGCGCGCGCGGATTGCCGTTCATGACCTCAGAGAGCTTGTCGACGGCGTCGGACTGCTCCTTGGACAAGGAGGCGGGAACGTCGATCACGAAGCGGTAGTGCAGGTCCCCGTGGCCTTTGCCCCCCAGGCGCTGGGGACCCTCGCCCCGCAGCCGCTGGACGGTCCCGTGCTTGGTGCCGGCGGGAACCCGCAGGCGCTTGGAGCCGTTCAGGGTGGGCACTTCGATCACGGCGCCCCGGATCGCCTCGGGAATCGTGAGGGGCACCTCAACCTCGAGGTTGTCGCCGGCCCGCTTGAACACCGGGGACTCGGTCACGCGGGTGATCACGTAGAGGTCCCCAGGCTCGGCGCCCCGCAGCCCGGGCTCGCCCTTGCCGGCCAGCCGGATGCGACTGCCGTCCCGCACCCCGGCGGGGATGTTGACGCGCATGCGCCGCACCGAGCGCTGGGCACCGGTGCCGCTGCAGGTCGGGCAGGGATCCTCGATCACGGTCCCCGACCCGTGGCAGTTGGAGCACGGCTGCGACATCGAGAAGATCCCCTGGCTTTGGGACTCCAGGCCTCGGCCGTTGCAGACCGGACAGACCTTGGGCAACGTGCCGGGCTTGGCGCCCGAGCCGTTGCAGGTCGGGCACGGCTGTGAGGTCGGGACGGCGAGCGGCACCTGAGCGCCATTGACGGCCTGATCGAAGCCCAGCGAGACTTCGGTCTCGAGGTCGCGTCCGCGAGCCTGGCGCTGCGGGCCCCCGCGGACGCCGCCTTGGCCGGGACCGCGCCCGGCGCCGGCGCCGGTTCGTCCGAACAGGTCCGAAAGGATGTCACCGACGCCCCCGAATGAATCGAACCCGCCCGCCCCAAAGCCGCCCGGCATGCCAAAGCCGCCCAGGGCCCCGCCCCGGTCATAGGCCTTGCGCTTGTCGGTGTCCGAGAGCACGTCGTGGGCCTGGGAGATCTCCTTGAAGCGCTCCTCGGCCGCCTTGTCGCCCGGGTTGCGGTCCGGGTGGTACTGGCGGGCCAGCTTGCGGTAGGACTTCTTGATCTCCTCCTCGCTGGCGTTCTTGCCCACCCCGAGGACCTTGTAGTAGTCGGCTCGCTCAGCCACCGTCGCTCACTTACCCGGCCACGATCACGCGGGCCGGACGCAGCACGCTGTCGCCGCGACGGTAACCGCGCTGGTAGACCTCGACGACAGTGCCTGGCTCGGCGCCCTCGAAGGGTTGCTGGGCGACCGCCTCGTGGTACTGGGGATCAAAGGGCTCGCCCTCGGGCGAGTAGGGCTCGATGTCGGCTCGCTTCAGCGCCGCGATCAGGTCCGAGTGGACGTGCTTGATCCCGGAGAGCAGCGAACCGTCGCCGTTTGACTCGGTTGTCTCAGCGTGGGCCAGCGCCCGGTCGAGGTTGTCGATCGCGGGGAGCAGTTCCAGGGCGAGCTTGATCGCCCCGCGCTCCTGGGCCGCCGCGGTCTCCCGGGCCACCCGCCGGCGGTAGTTCTCAAACTCCGCCCGCGTCCGCTGAGCCAGGTCCAGATACTCATCCGCCTTCTCCGCCTTCGCGGTCAGCGCCTCAATGTCGATCTCGACAATCTCAGCACCCTCCGGCGGTGGGTCGGACTCGTGCTGCCCACCGGCTTCGGGCTCCTGCCTGTTGCCGGCCAGAGGGTCGGCGGAGGCAGAGCCATCCGATGCGAGGCCGGCCGGATCCGACTCCTCGACGGCGTCCTCCGGGGTCACGTCCCCGGCGGATGCCGGTCGCGAAGCCTGGCCGGCGTCCGTCGGGGATGTGCCCCCGGAGCCAACCGTTGGCTCCGGGGTATCGGTCTTATCGCGACTCATTACTTCTTGCCCTCGTCAACCACTTCGGCGTCCACGACGTCCTCTTCGGAGCTCGCGCCGTTGCCCGACGTAGTGCCGCCGGGGCCGGGGGAGCCGTCGCCGTTGCCGGCATCGGCGTTCTGTTCCTGGGCGCGCTGGTACATCGCCTCAGAGACCTTGTGGAACGCCGACTGCAGGGCCTCGGTCTTGGCGTTGATGTCGGCCGCGTCCTCGGAGGTCAGGACCTCGCGGACCGTCTTGATCGCGGCCTCGATCTCCTCCTTGGAGGAAGCGTCGACCGTCTCGCCCAGCTCGGTGAGCTGGCGCTCGGCCTGGTAGGCGGCGTTCTCGGCGTTGTTTCGTGCCTCGGCGAGCTCGCGTTGGCGCTTGTCGTCTTCGGCGTGGGACTCGGCGTCGGTCACCATCCGCTTGATCTCGTCGTCGGAGAGCCCGGAGCCCGCCTTGATCTCGATCTTCTGCTCCTTGCCGGTGCCCAGGTCCTTGGCGGACACGTTGAGGATGCCGTTGGCGTCGATGTCGAAGGCGACCTCGATCTGCGGGATACCGCGCGGCGCCGGCGGGATGCCGGTCAGCTGGAACTTGCCCAGCGACTTGTTGTAGGTGGCCATCTCACGCTCGCCCTGGAGCACGTGGATCTCCACGCTGGGCTGATTGTCCTCGGCGGTCGAGAAGACCTCGGACGTGCGGGTCGGGATCGTCGTGTTGCGCTCGATCAGCTTGGTCATCACGCCGCCCTTGGTCTCGATGCCGAGGGTGAGCGGGGTGACGTCGAGCAGCAGCACGTCCTTGACATCGCCGGCCAGCACGCCGGCCTGGATCGCGGCGCCGACGGCGACGACCTCATCGGGGTTCACACCCCGGTGGGGCTCCTTGCCGGTCAGCTCCTTGACCTTCTCCTGGACGGAGGGCATGCGGGTCATGCCGCCGACCAGGACGACGTGATCGATCGTGGCCGCGCCCTTCTCCTTGGCGTCATCGAGGGCTTGGCGGACCGGGGCGATCGTGCGATCGAGCAGCTTGGAGGTCAACTCGTTGAGCTTGGCCCGGGTGAGTCGCATGTCCAGATGCTTGGGTCCGCTGGAGTCGGCGGTGATGAACGGCAGGTTGATCTGCGTCTCCTGGGTGGTGGAGAGCTCGATCTTGGCCTTCTCGGCCGCCTCGTAGAGACGCTGCAGCGCCATCGGGTCGGCACTGAGATCGATGCCTTGCGCCTTCTTGAACTCGGCCACCAGCCAGTCGACCAGCGCCTTGTCGAAGTTGTCGCCGCCGAGGTGGTTGTCACCCGCGGTCGCCATGACCTCGAAGACGCCGTCGCCGATCTCGAGCACGGACACGTCGAAGGTGCCGCCGCCGAGGTCGAAGATGAGGATCGTCTGGTCCGCCTCCTTGTCGAGGCCGTAGGCCAGCGAGGCCGCAGTCGGCTCGTTGATGATCCGCTTGACGTCGAGGCCCGCGACCTTGCCGGCGTCCTTGGTCGCCTGGCGCTGGTCATCGTTGAAGTAGGCCGGCACGGTGATCACGGCACCGTCGACGGTCTCGCCCAGGTACGCCTCGGCGTCGGCCTTGAGCTTGCCGAGGATCATCGCGCTGATCTCGGGCGGGGAGTACTGGTTGCCGGCCGCCTCGACGCGGGCGTCGCCGCCCGGGCCCGAAACGACCTTGTAGGGGACGATTGACTCCTCCTCGCGCACCTCGCCCTCCTTGCGGCCCATGAAGCGCTTGATCGAGAAGATCGTGTTCTGGGGGTTGGTCACCGCCTGGCGTTTGGCCACCGTGCCGACGAGCCGCTCACCGCCGCTCGTAAAGGCGACTACCGACGGCGTCGTCCGCCCACCTTCGGCGTTCTCGATCACCGACGGCTCGCCGCCCTCGAGTACGGCCATACACGAGTTGGTCGTCCCAAGGTCAATTCCGATCGTTTTACCCATACTGTTCTTTGCTCCTATTCGAGTCGAAAAATCTTAGTGTCAGCGTAGCAGATGTGTCAGCTCAGCATTAAGGGCTCGGAAGGCGCGCGTTGGGCGTTTTGGCTGGGAAAGGAGCGAGCGACCAGCCACCTAGAACGTCCCCGCGCTCGGGCACATCCTCGCCAGGGCGCAGGCCGGGCACTCCGGGCGCCGGGCATGGCAGGTTCGCCGGCCGTGGCGGAGCAGGTTCATGTGAAATTCGAGCTCCTCGCCGGCCGGACAAAGGGCGAGCATCGTGTCGTGCATCTCCAGGAACGCGGCGCCGGGTGCGAACAGGCGCAGGCGCGTGCCGACCCGCGAGACGTGGGTGTCCACGGGCACGTCGCGCTTGCCGAGTGCGAACAGGAGCACACACGCCGCCGTCTTGCGCCCCACCCCGGGGAGCGAGCACAGGTACTCCTGGGCCTCGGGAACGGTCAACTCGCGCAGCCAGTCCAGCCCGAGCTCACGATCTGGCGAAGTCGCGGTGATCGCGACCAGGATGTCCTTGATCCGCGCCGACTTGACTTTGGAGATACCGCCGGGCCGGATCGCCTCCTCGAGCTCGTCGACGGGCGCGTCGCGCACGTCCTCCCAGTCGGAGAAGCGGCCGCGCAGGCGCGTGTAGGCGACGTCGCGATTGCGGTCGTTGGTGGATTGCGAGAGGACGGTGAGGACGAGCTCGGCGATCGGGTGGCCGTGACCCTGGGGCGAGCCCGGCACGGCTCCGTAGACCAGGCGCAGGCGATCGCGGATCGCGCGGACGCGGCGAGCCGTAGGCCGGCGCCAATCAGTCAACGGCACCCCAGCGCTCGCAGGCCCGGGCCGCCGCCTCGATCGCCTCGGGCAGACTGGCGGCCACCGAGGAGGGATAGAAGTCGCTCAGGGCCAGCCGCGCGAGCAGCGTTCCGGTGAGCGTGTCACCGGCCCCCGCCGTATTGATCGGCCGGCACGCGACCCCCGGGGCGTTGGCGCGCAACGTGCCGCGGAGCATCGCGCCCTCGGCGCCAAGCGTGAGGACAACCATCTTTGCGCCCGCCTTGACGAGCGCCATGGCGGCGCGTTCCGGGTCCTGTTCGCCGGTCATCAGCTCGGCCTCGGCGCGGTTGGCGCGGACCAGCAGGGCGCCGCGCACGCAGGCGTTGGCGCTGGCCAGCGCGTCGGTGTGGGAGCCCCAGCGGGCCAGGCGCAGGTTGGCATCGAAGATGACCGGGCGCTCGCGCTCGAGCATGAGCTCGCGGGCGCGCATCGTCACAGCTCGCTCGTCGGGCGTGATCAGCGTGTTGGTGGAGATGAACAGCGCCGCCGAGTCCTGCACCGCCTGCTCGAGGCGACCCGCGAGTACCCGGACGATGTTGCCGGTGGTCTCGCCGTGGAGGTGGTACTCGGGTTCGGCGCCATCGCCCACGGTCACGAAGGCCAGCTGGGTCTGCGTGTCGGGCACGAGCTCGAACAGCGAGACATCGACCCGCGCGCCACTCAGCCGCTCGCGCAGCCACCGACCCCAGACGTCATCGCCGGCACCTCCGGCCAGAGCGGCCTGAGCGCCGGCCCGGGCCGCGACCAGCGCGACGTTGGCCGCGGCGCCCCCGAAGTGTGGTGAGAAGCGATCGATCTCGGTCAACGCGGCGCCCGGACGCTCACCGACCAGGTCGACGAGCGCGTCGCCCAGGCAGAGGGTGCGGGCCGGGTTCGCGCTCACCGGGCAGACGTTATCCTCGCCGGGCGGCCCAGGCCTTATGCACGTCGACGAGCACACGATCGAGATCGCCGGCGCGCCCGTCTTCTACCGCCGCGCCGGAGCCGACGACACGCCGGTCATCTACCTGCACAGCGTCCCCACCAGCTCCGACGACTGGGTGGGCGCGCTGGAGCGCCACGGCGGCCTGGCACCGGACCTGCTCGGGTTCGGGCGCTCGGGCAAAGGGGGACACCTCGAATACTCGCTCCCCGCCTACGTCGAGTTCCTGACCGGCTTCCTGGGCGGGGTCGGAGTCGATCGCCCGGCTCTGGTCGGGCACGGCTGGGGGGCCGCGATCGCGCTCGCCTTCGCGCAGCGTTATCCAGAGCGGGTGAGGCGGCTGGTCCTGGTGAACGCGGTGCCGCTATTGGACGGGTTCACCTGGCCGGGGCCGGTGCGCCGGGTCCTGCGGCCCGGCCTCGGCGAGCTGTGGATGGGGGCGATCAACCAGCGGCGGCTGGCCAAGCTGCTGCGCTCGGGCGCGACTGACCCCGGAGGGTGGAGCGACGAACGGGTGGCGGCCATCTGGGCTCAATTTGACCAGGGCACCCAGCGGGCCTTCCTGCGCCTGCACCGGTCAATCGACGCCGCCGGGCTCGCCGCAGCCGGCTCGGGGCTGGCGCAGCTGAGCCAGCCCAGCCTCGTGGTCTGGGGCGAGGACGATCCGTGGCTGGACCGGGCCTTCGGCGACGCCTACGCGGCCCGGCTGTCCCAGGCCACGCTGGCGCGCGTGCCCGGCGCCGGCCACTGGCCGTGGCTGGAGCAGCCGGGGGTCCTCGAGCAGATCGGCGCCTTCGTGACCCGGCCGGCGTGAGCCTGGTGACACGAGGCGGGGCCGCGTGACATGGTGCCGGTATGCCTGAGCCGACCACGCCACTGCCGCCGCGGCCCGGCCGCTCCCGCGGCCCTCGCGCCCGCGGGGAAGGGCCGGGCACTCAGGCGATGCGCGAGCGGCTGATCGAGTCGCGCCTGACCCCCAACGCGATCTCGCTGACCGGCTTCATCCTCAACCTGACCGCCGCCGGGCTGCTCGTCGGGCGGCTCTTCTTCCTGGCCGGCGTCGCCTTCATCGTCGGCTCGATCATGGACACCCTGGACGGCCGCTACTCGCGGATGTCGGGCAAGGGAACTCAGTTCGGGGCCTTCTTGGACTCGACCCTGGACCGGCTCGAGGAGGGGATCGTGCTGACCGCGGTCGCCGCCTACTTCGCCTCTCGCCACGAGCCGGCCGCGGTGGCCGCCGTGGTGGTGGCGGTGCTCGGTTCGCTGATGGTTTCCTACACCCGCGCGCGGGCCGAGGCCCTGGGCGTGGCCTGCAAGGTCGGCCTGGCGACGCGGCCCGTCCGGGTCGTGATCCTGTCGATCGGCCTGGTCTTCGCCCGGGGCGCCTCGTTGGGTCACTTCGAGCTGCTCGCCCCGGCCGTCTACGTGCTCGCCGTCCTGACCGCGGTGACGATGATCCAGCGCATTCTGTACGTGCGTAAGCAGCTGATCGCCGGCTCCGCGGCGGTGTAACAAACCCCGCGTGCCGGGATATCTAGATGCAGCCGCGCCGCAGTACCGCCGCGCCGGCAAACTCCTTTTGATGAAGGGACTTCCCCAGTGAGCAACAACGGTTCCGTCAACGGCGGCGCGCGCCATCAGCACGACAAAGTCCGAGTCGCGATCATCGGCGTGGGGAACTGCGCGAGCTCGTTTGTACAGGGCGTGCAGTACTACCGCGACGCCGACCCCAACGCCCAGGTGCCCGGCCTGATGCACGTGGATCTGGGCGGTTACCACGTCTCGGACATCGAGTTCTCGGCTGCCTTCGACATCGACGTCGACAAGGTCGGCAAGGATCTGTCAGAGGCGATCTTCTCGGGCCAGAACAACACGATCAAGCTCGGCGACGACGTCCCCAAGCTCGGCGTCGAGGTGATGCGGGGCATGACCCACGACGGCCTGGGCAAGTACCTCAGCCAGAAGATCACCAAGGCCCCGGGACAGACCGCAGACATCGTCGAGGTGCTCAAGGCGACGCGGACCGACGTCGTCGTGTCGTATCTGCCGGTCGGCTCCGAGCAGGCCACCAAGTGGTACGTGGAGCAGATCCTCGAGGCCGGCTGCGGCTTTGTGAACTGCATTCCGGTGTTCATCGCCCGGGAGGACTATTGGAACAAGCGCTTCAAGAAGGCCGGGCTGCCGATCGTCGGCGACGACATCAAGTCCCAGGTCGGCGCCACGATCGTCCACCGCCAGCTGGCCCGCCTGTTTCACGATCGGGGCGTCAAGCTGCTGCGCACCTCGCAGCTCAACGTCGGCGGCAACATGGACTTCTACAACATGCTCGAGCGCGAGCGGCTGGAGTCCAAGAAGATTTCCAAGACCAACGCCGTCACCTCGATCATGGGTCACGAGCTCCCGCCCGAGGACGTCCACGTCGGCCCGTCGGACTACGTGCCGTGGCTGACTGACCGCAAATGGGCCCACATTCGGCTCGAGGGTCAGGCCTTCGGTGACGTGCCGCTGACCGCCGAGCTCAAGCTCGAGGTCTGGGACTCACCCAACTCCGCGGGCATCGTCACCGACGCCGTGCGCTGCTGCAAGCTGGCCCTCAACAATGGCCTCTCCGGCCAGCTGGACGGCCCGAGTTCGTACCTGATGAAGTCGCCGATGCACCAGCGCCCCGACGACGAGGCGCACACGCTGACCGAGGCATTCATCAAGAAGTACGCCCGCAAGCCGATCCCCGCCCAGGCGAAGGCCGCAACCAAATAAACAGGGAGGGCGCCAGCCCTCCCCATAAAATCTGCTGTCGTGCCGTCCGAGCGATTGACGATCGCGCAGGTCACGCCATTCGCCTGGGAGGTCGCCGGCGAGGTCAACGAGTACGTCGCGCGGGTCTCTGACCAACTCGCGGCGCGGGGTCACCGCGTCCTGATCGTGGCCCCCTCGCAGTCCAGCGGCCTGGTCCGCGACACGCGCCGCGCGCTGCGTTCTGACCCCGAGAAGCTCCTCGAGGGAGACGGGGCGCGGGTGCTCGGGGTCGGCGAGGTGCTGCCCTTCTCGCCCGCCCGCCGCCGGGCCGCCTCGCTGCCCGTTGACGTGGCCCGGACGATCGAGATCGCCCTCGGGGCGCTCCCGCTCGACGTGGTCAATGTCCACGAGCCGTTCGCCCCCAGTGCGTCCAGCTCGGCGCTGCGCCATTCGCGAGCGCTGAACGTGGGCAGCTTTCACGCCCCGACCGAGCGCATCTTGTCAACCCAGTTCGCGGCGCCGCTCTCGCGGCTGCTGTTCGCGCGGCTCGACGCCCGGACGGTGAGCTATGTGGCCACCCGCACCCTGCTGCACCGCTACTTCCCGGCCGAGTACCGCGTGATCACCCCGGGCGCGGACCCGACGCCCGAGCGCGTGCCGTCCGACGCGCCCCGGCTGGTGATGATCGCCGGGGAAGAGCGGGCGGCCGTGCGCACCTTCCTGCGCGCCCTGCGGCTGCTGCCCACCGACGTGCCGTGGTCAGCGACCGTGGTCGCCCGGCGCCCCACCGCCCCTCCGGCCACGCTCGGGCGCCACCTGCGCGAGCGGGTCACGTTCGTCGACGGGGCCGAGGGTAGCGACGCCGAAGTGCTGGCCGGCGCCGACATCGCGGTGCTGGCCTCGGAAGGAGACCGGGCGACACCGGGCACGCTGGTGCGCGCGCTGGGGGCCGGTGCTGTGGTCGTCGCCTCGCGCCTGCCGGTCTACGCCGAGGTCCTGGCCGATGGCGAGCGCGGCTTCATGTTCGAGCCCGGCGAGGTCGAGACACTGGCCAGCCATCTCACCCGCCTGGTCACCGATCCGGCCCAGCTCGCTCGCAGTGCGGCCCAGATTGGCAAGCTCGG
Source organism: Solirubrobacteraceae bacterium (assembly GCA_050696855.1). Lineage (GTDB taxonomy): Bacteria > Actinomycetota > Thermoleophilia > Solirubrobacterales > Solirubrobacteraceae > Palsa-465. The sequence continues at coordinate 13,320 of JBOGYN010000062.1, forward strand.
GCGGGCGTTCGGATGGAGCCGGGTGGCGGACGAGCTCGAAACGATCTACCGGGAGTTGGCCGCTCGCCGCCACGACCAGGGTGGCAACCGGCGACTGCGCACACGGCTTCAGGCGCGACCGTTGATCGACGTCGACCTGCACATGCACACCGATCACTCGTATGACTGCGCGACCCCGGTCGAGGTCCTCCTGGCCGAGGCGCGGACCCGAGGGCTGGGCGCGATCGCGATCACCGATCACAACGAGATATCGGGGGCACTCGAGGCCCGGGCTAAGGCCAACGGGGTCAAGGTGATCGTCGCCGAGGAGGTCAAGACAGCCGAGCAGGGCGAGGTGATCGGGCTCTTCTTGGAGGAGAAGATCCCCCGCGGGCTGACCCTTCAGGAGACGATCGCCGAGATCAAGCGCCAGGACGGCCTGGTCTACGTGCCGCACCCCTTTGACCGGATGCACTCGGTCCCCGACTACGAGCATCTGCTCGATGTGGTCGACGAGGTCGACGCGATCGAGATCTTCAACCCCCGGATCGCGATCTCCGAATTCAACGAGGAGGCGGTGCGTTTCGCCGCCAAGTACCGGATCCCGGCCGGGGCCGGCTCGGACGCCCACGTGCCCCAGGGGCTCGGTTCGGTGCGCATCCGGATGCGCGATTTCGAAGGGCCGGACGAGTTCCTGCAGTCGCTGCGCGACGCCGACATCATCCGCAATCCGGCCAGCCTGCTCTACGTCCAGGCGCTGAAGTTCCTGCAGACCAAGGCGATGCCCGCACCGGCCCGACGGGCCTCCCGGGAGCGCCGGGTTCGGCGCGCCACCGGGCGCAAGTCCTGATGCAGCCGCAAGGACATGCACGCCAGCCGTCCAATCGGAGAAGCGTGCCGGCCACTGACGACGAGATTCGGGAGAAATACCTCGAGCGCGCGATCCGTGAACTGAACGTTTTTGCGCGGCGGCTCTCGGAATGCGACCACTGCCCCCGGGGCCAGCTGATGCCGGTCCTCGGCTCCGGACACCCGCAGGCCGACATCTTCATGGTCAAGTACTCGGCCCGGCCGTCTGAGGTCGAGGAAGGGGTCGCCTTCTACGGGCGGACCGGCAACGCGCTGATGAAGTCGCTCAAGCGGCTCTCGATCGATCCGCTGGCCGTATACGGGACGCTGTGCGTGAAGTGCCCGGTGGCCGACCCGGCGTTGGCCGACCCGGCGTGCGTCTCGCGGTTGATCGAGGAGCTGGCGATCGTGGCACCCAAGATCATGGTCGTGATGGGGGGCGACGCGCTGGCGGTGATCAACGAGCTGGGCATCCCACTGGCCCGGCCACTGATCGCGGCGCCCGGCGAGGTGCAGCAGTTCACGCCGGCGATCCAGGCCCTGTTCGTGCCCAACATCGACGACGCGCTCGATGAGGAGACCGCCAAGCGCGAGTTCTGGGGGGCGTTCCGCATCCTCGGGCAGTGGTGGGCTGATCTGCCGCCTTATTGATGTTCGGGAACGCGCGTTCGAGTAGCGCACGCTCCCCAACGCGCCTGGCTCGGCAAGTCGGGTTGGTCACTTCCGCCGAAGCCAGCAGCCAGAGGCTCTGACCGGACAGCTCGCCCAAGCTCAGCCTTATTGGATCAAAACGCGCCGAGCGGGGGTGGATGAGGTCGTCCACACATTACTCGTGCGACGTAGCCTCATGACCTGGGTCGTGTTCCTCCTGGGACGAAGACTGTCGACGCTCGCGCCGCAATTGCCAGTCTGTCCTCGCCAAGCCCCCGACGATCACGGCCCCACAGGCCCCAAGCGCGACCCACAGCCATTTGCCCCCACCCGTGAGCGCGACAGCGACGCACAATGCGATCAGCATCGGGATTGCGAATCTGAAATAGAGGCGTCGTAACCATCGCAGCCGCTCTAGACGGTCCGCGTTTCTCAGTGGAGGCGCGCCGACTAGCTTGTAAATGCCCGCTATGAAGGGTCCTAAGTCGCCCTGGGGAGAGGGGTGTCGCCGCCGCCGGCTCAGCGCTCGGATCCTCTCTTCCCCGCCGGCGTCGACCTCCCGTTACGGGGCGAGTCATGACTCGAAAAGAGCCCCATTACGAACGTCCTGACGGGAACCTTGTGCTGCTTGGTTTGTAACGCGCCGCTCGAGCGTGCGGCGAGGAGCATGGGCCCCACAAAAATCGCGAGTCCTCCAGCCAAAGCGACGATGATTGCAAGTGGCGTCACCAGCCATGTGAGCGCGGCACCAACCACGATTGGTAGACCCCCCAGTGCCACGATGATTGTGAGCTGACGTGGTGCTCGACTTGGCCGACCACTCTCTTTCACGGGAGCGCGCTTCCGGCGAGTCGGGGTATCCTCGACGTCATCCTACGCGTAGCATGCCTGTTCAACGCCCGTGGATGAAATTGTAGGCTCCGTGGGCAGCGGTGATGGCGCCAGCACCTATGATCGGGAAGGTCGCGACCGCACAGTGGGCCGCCCCTATTCCATCTGTCGCCGCCGTACACGCAGCCTGTCCAATCGCGCCACCCGCCGCCGCGGCGGCCCCCACGACGATTTGCACGGCGTCGCCAAAAATGGACCGTCCGCTTGGGTCCAGATTATTGATCGGGCTGTCCCCCGAGGGAGTGATAGGGTCGGCGGTCGCGAGATGACCGCTCCGCCACGAGAGCAGCAGCGAGCGGTCGGGAGGCGTCGGCTAGATCGCAGACGTCGGCGATCGGAGCATGCCCGTGTAGCAACCCCGTAAAGCAGCAGCCCTTGCGGGCTTCGAGGTGGCGGTAGGGTCGGCGAAAGGCGCCCGGGCCGCACGGCGTAGCCGACTGGCCTGGTTCCGGCCTGCCGAGTATGGCATCTGGACATGACCTCGACCTGGGTCGCCGAGCACGGCTGGGTCTATCTGAACGCGATCATCGACTGCTGCACCCGAGAGATCGTCGGCTGGGATCTGTCGCTCGGGCGTGTCGATCATCCCCCGCTCGTGAGCATCAGCGGGCAAAACAAGGCTGGCCAGGAACTCGTGGCTGTGGGGGCCCGAGATCTCACCCGACGCGCCGGCGCTGACCCCGTGGTGATAGAGGGTCGAGCGGATCCCCAAGAGCCACTGGGTGCGATCATCGATCAGCGCCTTTTAGGTGCAGCCGCGAGCGCCACTCGTGCATGTCTCCAGCGCGATCGAGCCTCCGGTAGCCGCCCCTCGGCGAGCAGTTCTCTGAGCCACAACGCGTCCTGGCGATCGGTCGTCGTGGACGTTTACGACCCCGCAAACGCCCGGGTCTCGACCGTCTCGGCCAGATGCGCGACCGCGCCCCTGCGCTCCAACCCGGGCGCGACAAACAGCCAGCCGATGCAGGAGCCAGCCGGTGCAGGAGCCAGCCGGTGCACGCCTCCATCGCCCCGTGCGCCTTCCGACCCGGGAGCCTGAGCAACCCGCTCCCCGACCGCTGCCCGGCGTGGCGCGTGTCAGCTTTCGTCAGCCGTGCGGTCAATCTCCTCTCCGTTCTTCTCGCTGTAGCGCTCCCGCTCTCGGTCCCAGGCCGCGTCTGTCGGCTGTCCCGCCTCGGCGATGTACTCCGGATGTGGACACGGTGACACCGTCCCAGATGTTGGGCCAAGATGGCTCCCGATCGTCCAATCACTCACAGTCGCGGGTGGCAATCCCTCCTGACCACCATCGTCAGCCGGCGTCGCCGCTCGTACTCTGCGAACTCTCAGTCTGCCGAGGAGCCTAGTCACAAGATCCATAAGAGACTTTGGCACATAGAACCACGAAATCGCAGCAGACGCGGCGCGCCTCGAGGTACTGTCTGACTCTCGGTGAGGTGCGGTCGTTGCGGCGTATGTCTGATCGACCCGACAAGCTGGCCCCGGCTTGACCACTCGGCCACTCGGGCCCTTAAAACGCCCTCGCGCGCAACCAGACCAGTCATCCGAGAATGCCGCGCCTTGCGCGAGTATCAACCAGGCCTGCTCGCCGCATCAGTTCGTCGTCGGGGTAGCGGAGCGAAGAACAGATGGTACGGCGATGCCCGCACAGCTCGCTATTCGCAATCGACGCGCGACTAAAATGCGGGCGTCAAGCACGGCTAGTATGCGAGCCTCGCTAGTTCTCAGAGCCGTCAGGTGGGCTGTGGCTCCGAGGACCGCCCCTTCCTGCATCAAGGTCCGCTCGAGTTCGAGTCGCTTGTAGGCAGGCACAG
>JBOGYN010000063.1:0-5012 GCA_050696855.1 Solirubrobacteraceae bacterium
AGATGACGCGCAACGGATCGAGGATGTTGGCGATGGTGGAGGGGGAGAGGGCCTGGCTTCGCAGCCCGTCGACGAAGTCCTGGACGTCGCGCCGCTGGATCTGCGTGAGCTTCCAGGCTCCGAGCGCCGGAACGACGTACGCGCGCAGTAACTGCTCGTAGCCGCGCGCGGTCGACGGCTTGTACGGCTTGCCGCCGCGGTCGAGGATCGTTCCGTCGTGCGCGCCTTTGATCAGCACCTCGGCCGCCTCGGCGATCGTCTTAGCCGTCGGCGGCCGCATCGTCCCCCGCCGCAGCGCGACTTGGGCATCCTGCCGCCACAGCTTGGCGGCGCTCAGCGTCGGGAACGTCCGCCACACCTGACGGGCGGTCCGGGTGTCGTACGCCTGGGCCTGGTAGGTCGGCTTGCAGGAGCAGCGTCCACCGTCGTGCGATGAGCAGTGGCGAGAGTGACGGACTCGGATCCCGAGGGCCATGAGGACCGCTGATGGAAGTGTCGATAACAGGGGTGTTATCATGAAACCTATGAAGCTGAGTGAGATACAGACCAACGACGAGCTGATCGCAGAGCAGCTCCGCACCGACCCGGAGTTCCGCGCTGAGTGGGAGCGGACGGCGCTGGCACGTGCGGTGGCGGTTGCCATCATCCGATACCGCGCCGACCACGATCTCTCGCAGCGCGAGCTTGCCGAGCGCCTCGGTATGAAGCAGCCCCAAGTGGCGCGCCTGGAGCTCGGCGAAGTCAATCCGAGCATCGAGACGCTCATGCGCGCCTCGGCCCAGTTGAGCATCGAGTTCACGATCGACGTGCGGCCAGCCGGGACGCCGGCGTATAACGTCACGAAGCAGGCTCGGGCTAATAGTGTCGTCGGCTCGGTCCGCACCGACGAAGCTGAGGTTCTCGTCGCCGCGCGATAGAAGGACGCTTCACGCCTGCTGGGGTTCACGCACGGCGTGACCGCATTGGCCGCGACCGGCGACGCCACCGAGCTGGCGCGCGATCGAGACCGTGGGCAAGCGGAGAAGGCCGCCAGAGCGTCCGTGCGCGCCAAGCGGTTCGCCCGATGACTGTCCGTGATTCCGACTCAGGGCCTCGATCTAGAAGTCGCGACAGACGCGCATCTGAGGCGATAGACCGAAACGCGATCGAGTCGGCCAGCCAGCGGCCGACTCGACGCCGCACCCCCGGCTGGCGATGACCAGGTGCCGTGGGTGAATCGGGCCGTTGGCCGGCCTTGACTCTGGCGCGTTGCGCGACCCCGGCTGCCCCGGCTCGTTGCGCGCCCGAGGCTCTGCGCGACGGGCGTGTGAAGCCCGCCTGGTTTGCGGGTCGCGCTGAGACGACGTGGATATCGACCGTTGCGCGGTCCTACACGGCCACCGCCTCGCCATACGCCAGCGGCCGCACGATCGGCGGCATCCCCCGCCAGCGCTCCTGCCGGATCGCGGGCGTCGCAAATCCGGCCTCGTGCAGCAGGCGCAGCGTGTCCTGGTGGCAGCGACAGCCGGAGGCGAAGACTCGCCAAGGCTGATCAAGGCAGTGCTGCCAGCGCTCCAGCGCAGAGCCCTCGTCCGCCCGGACGTGCTCGATCAACAGCAGCCGGCCCCCGTCGACGAGTACCCGGCGGGCCTCCTGCAACGCGGCGGCGGGATCGGCAACCGTGCACAACGTCAGCGTGACGACAACATTGTCGAACGACGTGTTGTTGAAGGGCAGGCGTTCGGCGGACGCTGGGACCACACGAGCGGGCGCGGGCGCGCGTTCGGCGCGGCGTTGGAGCCGCTGGGCCATGGCCGGCTCTGGCTCGGTGAGCACGAGCTCGCGGACCCCGTCCCCGTAGTGCGGGATGTTCAGCCCAGTGCCCGCGCCGAGCTCGAGCACGCGACCGCCGGCCCCGCCGACGACCTCCCGGCGCAGGGCGGCCATCACCTTGCGCTCTCCCAGCCAAAGGAACGGGTCGTACGCCAGCGGTACGCACCGGGCCTCCCAGAGCCTGACCGGCCCGCTCAGCGCGGTCATCGCGGTCGGTATCCGGAACAGAGCAACCGGATCCAGCTGATCTGGCCATCGGTCTCGGCGTAGTAGGCCTGTTGTTCGATGAGGAACGGGCCACCCGGCCGTTCACCCTGGTACTGATAGGCGACGTGGAATCGCCCGGCGAGCTCGTGCGTGTCGACACAGAGCACGTCTTGGATGTCAGCATCGCCGAACCAGGTGCGGATTACGTCGAGCACCTCGTCGCGGTTGGCGGGCTCCCATACACGACGCGGCGTCAGCGCACGGAAGTCGACAGCCGGGTGCAACAGCTCGGCGAGTTGCGCGAAGTCCCGACGAGCGATCGAGTGAGCGAGCTTCGCCCCCAGGGATGAGGTGGTGGTCTCAGTAGCTGAAGACAGTGGCGGCATCGTCACCCTTCCACTCGAGCATTGGGGTGGCTCCGGCGAGCGTCGCGTTGGCGACGAGCGCCGTCTCGTCAAGGTGGCGCGCGTTCCAGCAGATCGGACAGACGAGCAGCTCGCCGCCGCCGTCGGCGAACTGTTCGAAGAGGCGGGCAAGGGGCGGACAGCCTTCGCATGCGACCGCGTGGGCGTGTCCTGGCAGTGCGAGTCTCACCGCCTCCTTGGTGAGGAACATCGCCACCGGATTGCCTCGCTGGGCCGCCGCGCTCCCGACCAGGAACGCGATGGTGACCCGCTCCGGGTCCTCGAGGCCGGTGGTCAGGTTGATCAGGATCTTGTCGGGCATCGTTTCTTCCTCTGGCGGTGTCAATCGGCGACCGGAACTGGATCCGGGCGTACCACGATCGTGTCCGCGATCGGCACGACCTCATCGACCGGGAGGCCGGCGCGGGCCGCGTGCGTGCGGATCGCCTCGGGGCTCGCCGCCTCGTAGACGCACACGGTTCCAAGAGCGCCGCCGCCTTCGTCGAGGACGTAGCTGCGGATCCAGCGGACCTCGTCGGTCATCTCCTCGCCGGTGGCCGACGAGCGCGCCGCGGCCTGCGCAAGCTCGTCGCCACTGGACCATCCGCCTCGCCTGATGATCGCGTACAGCTCCATCTTGAAGCTCCTCTCCTGACGTGAGTCGGTCATGTGCAGCCGCAACGTACCGGCGCCCAGTGCGCGTGCCATCGGGAAGATTCCCTATTTCCTATGTAGCGCGATAGCGTCTGCGCGCGATGGAAGACGCCACGGCCATCCGGCCGCGTCTGGTGGAGGTGGTGGCTGCGCTCTCGCTCGCGGCCGATCTCGGTCTCGGTCAGGAGATGGAGCACGGCCTGCGCGCCTGCCTCATTGCGGTCGGACTCGCCGAGCGGATCGATCTCCGGCCGGCGACACGCGACGACGTCTACTGGGTGAGCCTGCTGGCGATGGCCGGCTGCACCGCCGACTCCTTCGAGATGCGGCAGGTCTGGGGCGATGACCTTGCCCTACGCGGCGGCATGTTCGACGCGGGACCCGGGGAGCTCGCAATGGCGGCCTACTTTCTCTCCCGCGCCGGCTCCGACGGAGGCCCGATTCATCGCACCGCTGCCGGTGCGCGACTGCTGGCCAGCGGCATGCGGGCGGTCGTTGAGTCGATGACAACCCACTGCCAGGTGACTGGCAGGCTCGCCGAGGAGCTGCGTTTCGGGCCCGGGGTGATCGACCCGCTGCAGCTCACGTTCGCGCGCTGGGACGGCAAGGGTGTCCCGCGCGGAGTGTCAGGCGAGGCGATCGCGATCGCGGCCCGGGTGTTCGCCGTTGCCAATTACGTGGAGGTCGAGCACCGGCGCGCCGGAGTCAACCGGGCCCTTGACCTCGCCCGGCGGTTTGCCGGTTCCATCTTGGATCCCGGCGTTGTCGAGGTGCTGGCGCGGGACGCTTCCGACATCTTCGCTGCGCTCGAGCAACCGAGCTGGGAGGCCGTGCTGGAGGCAGAACCGGGCGCGCGGCCGCGGCTCGTCGGGTCTGAGTTGGACACGGTCCTCTCCGCTCTCGGTGACTTCGCCGATCTCAAGTCGCCATGGTTCAGCGGCCACTCACGACGTGTCTCTCAGCTCGCCGCGACGGCGGCGGGTCTGCTCGCGCTCCCAGAGGACGATGTGGTCCGCCTGCGCCGTGCGGCGCTCGTGCACTCTGTCGGGCGCGCCGGCGTGCCGAACACCATCTGGGACAAGACGAGCCCGCTCTCCGTCGTCGAACGGGAGCGCATGCAGCTCTACGCCTACTACACCGACCGGATCCTCCGCCACGGGAGCCTGATCGAGCTTGCCGACCTGGCCTCGGCCAGCCACGAGCGCATCGATGGAAGCGGCTACCCACGGGGCCTCGACGGATCGCGACTGGAGCCTGCAGCCCGCGTACTCGCGGCTGCCGATGTCTACGACGCGCTCACCAGTCTCCGGCCCCACCGTGCCGCCTTGGCGCCGGACGCAGCCGCCGAGGAGCTCGCCCGCGAGGCCCGCGCAGGCCGCCTCGACAGCGGGGCGGTCGATGCAGTGCGCAAGGCAATGGGCCGTGGCCAGTTACCGCGGCCGATCGCACCGGCCGAACTGACCCACCGCGAGGTGGAGGTGCTCCGCCTCATCGCAGTTGGGCACACGACGGCCCAGGTCGCACACGCGCTCACGATCTCGCCCAAGACCGCCGATCACCACATCCAGCACATCTACGCCAAGATCGGCGCCTCCAACCGATCCGTCGCAACCATCTTCGCGATGCGGCGCGGATTGGTCTGACTAGGCAGAGGCAACGCCCCCCCACCGGTACTCCTGGCAGCGAGGAGAACCAGCTCAACGATGTTGAGCTCCTCGACCCCGCTTTCGATCCGCCGCACGGCTCGTCGGTGATGACACCGCAGACCCGGAATGCGCGGATTCCGAGGCCCGCGGCACCGACGCTGTCCCCCTCGGTCGGATTCTGCGCTTCGTACAGCTCGTGACGGGCCGACCGGCGACAGGGACGTCGCCACTGACGAGCGCTTCGCTCGTTCGGACGCCGGCCAGCTCGTAATCGCGTTGGCGACGGACC
>JBOGYN010000064.1:0-9088 GCA_050696855.1 Solirubrobacteraceae bacterium
TTTGGCGAGCTCGCCAAAGCCGCCGAGGAGTTCGGCTTCGACGCTGCCTGGCTCGCCGATTCACAGCTCTACACCAAAGACGTCTACGTGGGGCTCGCACTCGCAGCCGCCCAGACCCACACCATCAAGCTCGGCCCCGGGGTGACCAACCCGATCACCCGGCACCTGACGGTCACCGCCAATGCAATCGCCGGGATCGATGAGGTGAGCGATGGACGGGCCGTGCTCGGTCTCGGAGCTGGGGACGCCGCCGTGTTCCCGCTCGGTCGCCCCCCGGCCGGGATCGAAACGTTGCGCGACGCGATCAAGAGCCTTCGCGCCTTGGGGCGCGGCGAGGACGTGGAGATCGACGGTCGTGATCTGGCCGTCGCGGCAGCCCGATCGTCACCGGTAATGCTGGCGGCCAGCCAGCCGCGCATGCTCGCCCTGGCGGGCGAGGTGGCGGATGGCGTGATCCTCATGGGCGCCGCTGATCCGGCGCTCACCGCGTGGCAACTCGAGCGCGTTGCCGAGGGCGCCGCCGCGGCCGGCCGCAGCCTTGACGAGCTGACCATCGACCTCTGGTTCACGATCTCGCTCTCCGACGACCGCCAGCGCGCGCTTGACGACGTCCGGCCCTGGGCGGTCAGCCAGGCGCGGTGGTTTCACCGCTGGCGAGCGCTGCCCGAGCCGCTTGCGCCCTTTGCCCGCGAGTTCGATCACGCTGCTGCCGCGCACAGTTTCGGAAGTCATCTTGCGCGGGGCTCAGACGACCAGCGTTCGGTCAGCGACGAGTTCGTCGACTGGGTGGGGGTCGCCGGCGACCTCGAGCACTGCGTCAAAAAGATCCGCCCCTTGCTCGACCTCGGGATCAACCGGATCACGTTTGCTCTCCTCCCCGGCGGGCGGGCTGCGCGCCTCGAGCGCTACGGGCGCGAGTTGATCCCCGCACTCACGTCTTGAGGTGCAACCGCGCTCCGAGCGGCGGTCGTCAGCGCGTGAGCAGCGTCAATGCATAGGCCGCTGAGTCCATACTCGCCAGCAGGCCTCCCTGGTTGTGGGCGAGCGCGGTAAGTGGGCGCTCCTTGGCTTGGCGCACTCCCGCTTGACCACGCAGCTGCCAGACGAGCTCGGCGATCTGACCGAGGCCGGTGGCGCCGACGGGATGTCCCCGGGAAGTCAGGCCGCCGCTCGGATTGACTACGTGCCGGCCGCCGATCGCCGTCGTTCCGTCGCGGATGAGCTTCGGTCCCTCGCCCGGTCCGCACAGCCCCAGGCTCTCGTACACGAGCAGCTCGACCGGCGCCATCGCGTCGTGAACCTCCAGCACGTCAAGGTCATCGGGACCAATCCCGGCGTCCTCGTAGAGCTCGGTCACCATCTCGCGCAGTGAGCTGTAGCTGTCCTCGTCGCTGGTGAAGAGGTGTCCGGAGCGAAGCTTGGCGGCGGCGATCGTAATCGGGATGGCGTCGCTCAACGCCGCTGCCCGTTCGCGGCTGCACACAATGGCAGCCGCGGCGCCGTCGCCGATCGAGGAGCACATGTAGAGCGTGAGTGGCTCGGAGATCATCGGCGACGCGAGCACCTCGGCGGCGCTGAGCGCCCGCTGATGCTGGGCATAGGGGTTCAACGAGCCATGCCGGCTGTTCTTGACCACCACCTCGGCGTAGTCCTCAGCCGTCCAGCCGTACTCGTCCATACGGCCGCGAAGGTTGTACTTCGGGTGGGCCGCATACGTGGCACTGAACTGCATCCCCATGGTCGCCAGCTCGTCCTCTGAGTCCGACGCGAGTGCGGCCAGCGAACGCGCCGTGTCCCCCACGAACATCTTCTCGACGCCAACCGCGAGCGCGACATCGCAGGTTCCGGCGGCGACCTCCAGCCAGGCGCCGCGCAATGCCGTCGTCGCGCTCGCGCACGCGTTCTCGACGTTGACAACCGGGATTTCGTCGATGCCCGCGTCGTGCAGGATGACCTGGCCGCGGATCCCCTCCTGTCCGGTCAGCAGTCCGGCGAGCGAGTTTCCGACGTACGCGCAGCCGATCAACCCCGGATCGATGCCGGCATCGTCAATGGCGCCCCAGATCGCCTCACGACCCAGGTCCTTGAGCGATTTGTCGAGGTGCTTGCCGAAGCGGTGCATCCCGACGCCGATGATCGCGACATCACGCATCCTGTTCCCGCGGACGGTACTTGAACGTCAGTAGCTCGCTCCCGGGCTGTGCGGGTTCAACCACCAGCTCCATCTCCATGCCGACGCGTAGCGCGTCTGCCTTGGGCGGCACCCCGCTGCTGACCAGGCTGAACACACGCAGCCCCTCGGGCAGCTGGATGTAGGCCTGGAAATATGGCGCCCGCCAGCCTTCGGGGGCGACGTGACAGACGGTGAAGCTGTAGAGGGTCCCTCGCTGGCCGAGCTTCGCCTCAGCCATGCTGCGCTGCTTGCAGCGGGGGCAGACCAGCCGCGCCGGGAACGCGTACCTGCGGCAGCGCGCACACTGGCTGGCCAGGAGCCGTGGCCCCTCCGGCCCGAGTTCGCAGCGACCCTCGACGAGGAACGCCCGGTCCTCACCGGCAGAGCTCATACGCGGCTCCGGCGTACACGAGCGCCGCCTTGTGGAGGTCGTCGACATTGACGCTGACCCCCCCGCCTCCCGAACCGGCGCCCGGCCCGTACATCGCCGCTGGGACACCGAGTTCGTTCCAGACGTTGGTGTCACGCCACATGCTCGTCGTCGGTGGACTCGGAAGACCGGGCTCGGACCCGAACACGTGTCGGTGGGCGCTACGCACGGCCTCGGCGAGCGGCTGCACCCCGACCGCCTCGTGACCGGGGCGGTGCAGGAACAGCTCTACCTCACCCTCCACCCCGGCGCGCTCCAGCAGCTCGCGCACCTCGGCGACGGTCGCCGTCGCCGACTGGCCCGGCGCCGTGCGCACGTCAACGTAGAGCTCGCAGACCTCGGGCGTGCGCGTGATCGCCCACGGCAGGCCGCTCCGGATCGCGCCGATGTTGACCGCGGGCGAGACCACTCCACCCTCGCACTCGTAGCGATGCCTGGCGGTGTAGGCGGCGGCCCACGGCTCCCACGCCTCGAGGATCTTGGCGGCTTTGAAGATCGCGCTGGGTCCTCCATCGGAGCCAACAAACGGCGTGTAGAGCCCGCGTCCCCCCAGCAGGCGGATCTTGCAGAATGACTTGCCCGCCTCCACCCAGGCGAGATTGAATCCGGTTGCCTCCGCGACCAACGCGTAGTCGGCCACGCCGCCGTGGACGGCCAGGTAACGGGCACCGAGGTCCTTGCCGCTGTAGGGCAGTCCCTGAAACTCGTCGACGGGCTCGTTGCCGATCTCGCCGGACACCATCGTGAGAACGATGTCGCCGCGCAACTGCCCACCGGCCTCCTTCAGCGCGACGGCCGCGACCAACCACGCTGCCATCGGGCCCTTGTCGTTCATAACGCCGTGGCCGTAGAGGAGGTCGCCCTCCCGCCAGGCGCTGTGAAAGATCGGATCTTCGGGGTCAGCGACTCTGGGGTCGCCCGGCCACACGGCTGTGTCCATGTGGCTGTTGAAGAGCAGGCTCCGTCCACCGCCGGTCCCCGGCAGCACGGCCATCAGATTTGGCCGCTCCGGTAGGAGCCCCACGACGCGGGGCTCGAACCCGTGCTCCCGCAGCCACCCGTGCAGGAACGACGCGACCTCCTGCTCCGCCCCCGTAGGGCTGTCGAAGTTCCCCAGGGTCAGCGCCAGCTGCGCGACCTCTTCGGCATCCACCCGTTCGAGGATGCTGTCGAGGCCGGTGGTCATGCTGCCGGCGCGGCCATCATGTGCTTTTCAGATCCCGTATGCCGCGGCGGCGTTTGACTCCAGCACCCTGGCCGCCACGGCTTCGCCCATCGCTTCCGACGATGCGATTCCGCCTACGTCCGCGATGTCAAACGGATGGTCGGTTCCGAACACGACATTCTCGGGCCCCGCCAGGTCAACCAGGAATTGCAGCGGTCTCGGGTCGTAGACGACGGTGTCGAACAGGAAATGGTGCAGGTACTCAAATGGCGGTCGCTTGGCGACTTCACGGATCTGCTCCCTCAGCGCGTACGTGTGATTGAGCCGCGCCAGCTGATAGGCGAGGCCCCCACCCCCGTGCGAGAGCTGAACCTTCAGTCCCGGATGCCGGTCGAATACGCCGCCGAGCATCATCCGGGCTGCAGCCACATGGGTCTCGAGCGTGTTGCCGACGTTGTTGAGCAGGAAGAAGCGCTCAAACCCCGGCACTGTCCGAAGCCCCAGCATGTAGATGTACGGGTGCAGAAAGATCGTCGCTTCGAGCTCCTCCGCCGTGCTGTAGAAGACGTCGAGGCTCGCGTCATCCAGCATCATGTCCCCGACGCTTGTTCCGATCTCGACACCTCGGAGGTCGAGGTCACGGCGGGCTCGCCGCAACTCCTGCGCCGCCAGCTCGGGATCGGTGATCGGCACGGTGGCCATCCCGATCAACCGGCCGCCTGAGCCCTCCCGCAGCGTGGCGGCTGAATCGTTGACCTGACGGCAGAGGCTGTCAAGCTCATCGGCGGGGAGCTCGTACAAAAACAGCGGGGCGCAGGTGGAGGTCAGCGAGACGTCGATCCGGTTCTGGTCCATCCACGCCAGCTTCGCGTCGATGTCGGTGAACAGAGGAGTCACGGGGAACTGAAGGCCCTTGGTGCAGACGACCCACGTCTGACCGTCATCCCGCTCCTCCGCCCGCGCATGCGGGTACTGTCCGCCCCTGAGGACGTCGAGCACCGCATCGGCGAGAAAGTGACTGTGCGCGTCGATTACTCGCACTTCGGCCTCCTCTCTTCTGCTTTTTGTCCCGCGAGATTGATCGCGCTCGGCGCGGGTGGATTGGCGCTGCTGCGGGCAGCAGTATGTCGGGCGTCAGTGCGGGTTGTCATCGGGAGGCCCCCGCTGGCTCGACGGGTTTTCCCGCTCGAACGGTCGCTGCTCCTGTTATCTGGCCGGTTATTTCGGCATGATCGAGGAATGTCCGACCCTGCCACCATGACCACAACCCCACGCGAAGCCCGCATTCACCCCAAGGATTTCCTCGAGCTTGACCGGCTGCTCTCGGATGAGGAGCGTGACATCAGGGACACGATCCGGGCATTCGTCGTCGATCGCGTGCTGCCCTATGTCGGCGAATGGTTCGAGGAGGCTCGGATCCCGCTGGAGCTGGCGCGTGAGCTCGGCAAGCTGAACGTGCTCGGCATGCACTTGGAGGGATATGGCTGCGCCGGCGCGAGCGCGACGGCCTACGGCCTGGCGTGCATGGAGCTCGAGGCCGGCGACAGCGGATTGCGAAGCCTGGTGTCAGTCCAGGGCTCGCTGGCGATGTACGCGATCCATCGCTGGGGCTCAGAGGCGCAGAAGCAGCAGTGGCTCCCGCCGATGGCGGCCGGCGAGGCGATCGGGTGCTTCGGCCTGACGGAGCCGGATGCGGGATCCGATCCCGGCTCGATGCGCACGCGCGCCCGGCGCGACGGATCGGACTGGATCGTGCATGGTCAGAAGATGTGGATCACCAACGGCTCGGTCGCCGACGTCGCGGTCGTGTGGGCCATGTCCGACGAAGGGCTACGCGGATTCCTCGTCCCCGCGGCGACCAAGGGGTTTACCACCCAGGACATCCACCGCAAGCTCTCGCTGCGCGCCTCGGTGACCTCCGAGTTGTTGCTCGACGACGTCCGCCTCCCGGCCGAGGCGATGCTGCCCGAGGCCTCGTCACTTCGCGGACCGCTGTCGTGCCTGAACGAGGCACGCTACGGAATCGTGTGGGGCGCCGCCGGAGCGGCTCGCGCCTGCTTTGAGGCGGCGCTGCAGTACAGCCTCGAGCGCCGGCAGTTCGACCGTCCGATCGCCTCGTTCCAGATCCAGCAGCAGAAGCTCGCGATGATGGCGCTGGAGGTCAACCGGGCTGCCCTGCTCGCGCATCACCTCGGGCGGATGAAGGACGAGGGGCGCTTGCGGCCCGAGCACGTCAGCATGGGCAAGCTCGCGACCGTCAACGCCGCGCTCGAGGTGGCGCGCAGCGCGCGCCAGGTGCTGGGCGCCAACGGGATAACGCTCGAGTATCCGGTCATCCGGCACATGAACAACCTCGAGTCGGTTGTCACCTACGAGGGCACGGCGGACGTCCACGCGCTGGTGATCGGCGAGGCGCTCACGGGCATCCAGGCGTTCCGCTGACGACGAGCAGCGCGGTTGCCCGTAACACCGGTGGAGTCAAGACTCCGGTCCTCAGGTCAAGAGCCCATCGTGTGGTCAAGGCTCGTGTGCGACCCGCCTGGCCTCAAGCGCGATCACGATCTCGGCGAGATCGCGGGGCTTGCGCAGCGATTTTCCGGTGCACTCCTCGAACTGCCGGAGATGATTGACGACCGTGTTGCGGTGGTAGTGAAGCTCGCCGGCCGTCTCGGCGACCGATCCCCGACCTCCGAGATAGACCGCCACCGTGTTGAGGATGCGCTCGCGCTCTGCCGGTCGTAATCCCGACAGCGGAGTGAGTACGCGGTCCGCTAGCAGCACGGCGAGGTCGTGCGCGGCCACCGCGATGCTGGCAAGGAGGTGCGTCTCGATCGTGGCGACCTCGGCTGCGCCCGGCGGGATGGAGCGAACCGCCGCCTCAGCCTGCCAGACGTTGTCCCGTACGCCACCGAGTCCGTCGGCGACCGCGCTGATCCCGACCCGGAGGTCGGCGACTGTCTCAAGCGCCGTGCGCACCGCGCTGGGGTCCTGTGAACCGAGCTGAACAATCCCTACGTGGCGGTCGGTTTCCGTGTACCACACCGATCGCATGCCAAAGCCGGCGAGCGCCCGCCGCATGGCCTCGCCGGATGCCGCCACCGTTGTCGCCGCCTCGGCGCAGCAGACGACGAATCGTTCGCTCGGCGACAAACCCAGGTGGGCCGCGGCCTGGCGAACGGCGGACCCGACCGGACCCGTGCCGCGGATGAGCGCGCCCATGAGAACGCGGGCGTGCTCCTCGCTCGAGCGGCGAAGCTCACCCTCGACCTCGCGATAGGCAACGGCAACCCTGACCGAGATCGCGTCGATGACGTCCCAGACCCTTGCCGCGCCGTCCGTCAGGAGCTCGAGCATGTCGAGTTGATCGTTGGCCGCGGCGAGGTCGAGCATCGCTTCCCAGACCAGCCGGTAATCGATTCGCAGGCTGCGCAGCACGGCCTCCAAGGGCGCGGCCTGAACGGCGCGTGCGCGGCCGATCACCTCCGGGGCTTCGCCAAGCACTTCGTCAAGCGGGACAGCGGCCAGCTGCGAAAGCACGAGCTGAACGCACAACCGGCTGGCCTGACGAAGGTCGGCGACCGTCACGAGGTCGCTGTACTGAGGGTCGTGCTCGCAAACCCAGCCGACCGACCTGTCAGCGATTTCCTGGGCGCGCGGCAGCAGCGTGATCGCTGCACTGACTGCCGTAGCACCCCAAGGTGGGACGGCCTCGCTCTGGGTCTTGGAGTTCATTGCTGTGCGGTTGCACAATGGGGCGTCGGATATGGAGTTTGAGTAACTATTGATCCGGCCCTTGCGCACTGGGATGCTACCTCTGGTTGGCGCTTCTCGCCATATGCAAATAGGAGGCAGTGTGCGTTTTTTCGCGCCGACGGCTGCAATGTGCGTGCCCACATGGAGCTGAGGGCTTGACCGACGTTGACCCCCAGATGTTCCGGCGAGTGCTTGGTCATGTGCCGACGGGCGTCGCCGTGATAACCGCGGATGACGTCGACGGGCCGGTCGGCATGTCGTGCAACTCCCTGACGTCTGTCTCGCTCCAGCCGCCCCTGATCAGCTTTTGCCCCGCTCGCACCTCAGAGACCTGGCCGGCTCTACGTAAGGCCAAGCGCTTTTGTATCAACGTCATGGCAGAGCACCATGAGGAGGTGGTACGCACCTTCGCTCGCAAGAGCGTCAGCCGCTTCGCCGGCATCAGCCACCATCACCGGATGGCTGGGCCGGCCCTCGATGACGCCATCGCCTGGATCGACTGCGAGTTGCGAGCCGAGGGCGAGGCCGGCGACCACATCATCGTCCTCGCCGAGGTCGTCGCCTTGGACGCCAGAGCCGATGCGGCCCCGCTCGTCTTCTTCCGGGGCGCCTACGGAACGTTTGCTTCTCGCGAAGACGCAGTCCAATTTCACACGAGAGGTTGATCACCGGATAGAGTCTGGCCCGTTGGTCCTACGAATGACGACGAGCAACGCTGCCCCGGCAGTGATCGATCGCCACCAGCCACCTTCGGGTGGATGTGCAAGTACACAATGATTTTCATCAATATTGGGCCTCATGGCCATTGCTTTCGATGTGCTGCGCTGTGATGCTTCCCGCGAACGCGGGCGATTGATGGCCCCGAGTGATTGGAGCAGGTGTGCGTTTTGACGGTGGTTCTCTGACTCGTAGTGCGGCGGCTCTGTTTCTCACCGCGGCGGCCCTGGTCGCGGCCGGGTGTGGAAGCGCCAGCTCGGCGGGCAGCGGTCCCGACACTGGCAAGGGCGCGCTGGTGTTCGCGGCCTTCAACCCGTTCAGCGGACCGGATGCATCATTCGGTCCCGAGGAGATGGCGGGCTGCATGCCGGCCGCCGCGGCAATCCAAGCTGCGGGCGGGATTCTGAACCACAAGCAGGTGTCGTGCAAGGTGGCCGACACCCGCGGCGACCCAGCCGATGCCGTACCCGCAGCCCAGAGCCTGCTCGCCACCACGTCGGGCTTGATGGGCATCCTTGGTCCCAGCTCCGACGAAGCAGGCGCCACCGCTCCGCTCTTTAACCGGGCGCACATCCCGATGTTCCTCGACAGTGGTCAGAAGCAGTTCGACACCAGCACGTTCCCGTACCTCTACCGGGTAACGGCTCCTGACGATGCCGTCGGCTACGCGATGGCGCTATACGCGCACAAGAAGGGGTACACGCGTGCGGTTGGGGTATTCGGCAACGACATCAGCTCCCAGGGCACCGCGCCGACGGTGAAGTCCGGCTTCCAGAAGCTCGGCGGGACAATTCTGATGCAGACCATCCCGCTCGACCAGAGCTCGTATCTGACAGAGATCCAGCAGCTC
>JBOGYN010000065.1:0-1638 GCA_050696855.1 Solirubrobacteraceae bacterium
CCAAAGAGGGGCTTCGAGGTTCCGGTCGCGCGCTGGTTTCGAACCGATCTGCGCGACTACGCCCACGACACCCTGCTCGACCCAGCCGCGCGGTCGCGCCAATGGTGTAGCGAAGGCGCCGTGCGAACCTTGCTCAACCAACACGTGGCCGGCGTTCAGGATCACGGCCGCCAAATCTGGACCCTCTTGATGCTCGAGCTGTGGAGCCAGCCGTCGGCGCATGACCGATCCGATGCTCTCCAGTGCTCGCTCCAGAGTCGTTAGCGTCTTGAGCAGCCACCGGGGGCGTGGTTGATCAATGGTCCCCGCGCCTCGGTCTTTCGTGGGCGCCGCAAACTCTCTCGGACCGTAGCCGTTGATTCGATGGTGGTTCCTATCGACGAAGATCGCTGCCGGCGGTGCAGCCGCCATTTGCTGACGAGGAGTCTCGCCCGGGCCTCGCCGCCGGGAATCACGCGCGGTAGGGAATGACGTCGGACTCGCTGGGCGAAGCCACCGTCACCGGCTTGCGCTGGCTCGCAGTCATGCGCGTGGCCTCGGAAACCGTCGCTCTCGCAGCCGCGGTCGCCCTCGCACGGCTCGTGTCGCCGGCCGACTTCGGTCGTGCAGCCGTTGCGCTGATCTTCATTGTGCTGGGCGTGATGCTGACGTTCGAGGGGTTCGCCTCAGCACTCGTGCAACGGCCATCGGTGCAAGACGCTGATCGCAGAGCGGCGATGCTGCTGAGTCTCGTCGGGGGCTGCTTACTCAGCCTCGCCGCCTACGGCGCCGCCCCGCTATGGCAAGCGTTGTTTGGCTCGCGGACGGCGGCCCTGATCCAGCTCGCGTCTCCGGGCATGCTGATCGCGGCTCTGGGGAGCGTCTCGCGCGCAACAGTCTGGCGAAGTCTCAACTTTCGTCGTGTGAGCACGATCGATCTGGTGAGCCTGCTCGTTGCGAGCCTCGCCTCGGTCGCGCTCGCCATCGCGGGGCTGGGCGCGGACGCGATTGTCATCGGTGGCCTCGCCGGACTGGCGACAACCACCTTGCTCCTGGTTGTGGCAGAGCCGCCGCCGCTCCCCCGATGGTCATGGCGCTCGCAGCGTCAGATCGCCGCTTTCGGCCTTCCCGCCGCGCTCGCGGCGCTGGTCGACACCCTGTTTCACAACGTGGACTACGCGATCCTCGCCGCGCGCCTGCCCGCTGCCCAGGCCGGCTTCTATTACCGCGCGTTCAACGTCGGTGTCGTCTACCAGGACAAGTTGAGCCGGATCATGATGCAGATCGCCTTTCCGGTGTACTCACGCACGCGCGATCGCGACGAGCTGCGTCGCCTGCACGAACGCGCGGCACGTGTGCATGCCGCTGTGATCTTTCCGCTCCTCGCGGCGCTGATCGCGCTCGCGCCGTTGCTGGTGCCGCTCGTGTTCGGCCCGGCATGGAAGCCGGCGGTAGTACCGACGCAGATTCTCGCCGTCGCCGGCATGGTCGCCGCAATTCTGACCGGCTACCCGCAGGTGATGCTCGCTATCGGTCGTCCGAAGGCGCTGCTCCAATTCAACCTCGGAATGCTGATCGTCTACGGGGTCGCGATCCTGGCGGCATCGAGTTACGGTCTGATCGTTGTCTCCGTGGTGGCGGCCTCGGTCTACCTTGGGA
>JBOGYN010000066.1:0-1855 GCA_050696855.1 Solirubrobacteraceae bacterium
CCACAGCCCGCACGCCTGCACGCTCGTGGCGCGCCACTCCGCCGGCGCCTGCAGATACACGCTACGACCGCCACCCTGCCCGTGCCAGCCGCGCGGGCCGGGCAGCAACGGTCCCTCGGCGTTGGAGACCTTGCGGCCGTGCCGCGCGCTCATAGCGATTGGCGGATCTGCTCGGGGATCTTCAGATGCGCGGGCAGGAACAGTCCGACGGGGAGCGCGGCGGCGAACGCCGAGTCTTGGGAGGCCCATACCGGCCGTAGGTTGATCCGGGCGGTCGGCCCGAGATTCGCTATCGCTGCCCTGGCCACGGGGAGCTGGTCGGGCTCGAGAACCGTGGTTGTGACGAGCATCCCGAAGTTCACGAGCGCCGCGCCTCTGGCTTCCTCCTGCGCCGTCGCGCTGGCGGCCTGCTGCTCGACCATCGCCCGGGCGGTCGGCCGCGCCGCGGAGTTCACCCGGAACTGGGCGTTGTGCAGATCACGCTCGACGATTTGGGCGGCCTCGCCGGGGTCGATGATCCGGTAAAGCAGCGTGACTCGTTTGCGGGCGATATCGTCGTGCGGCGCGATCAGCCGGGCGAGCACGTTCTCGCGCACCTCGCCGCGCGGCGCCTGCGACATCGCCCACGTCACGCTCACGGCACCGTCGTGCCAGTAGGACTCCGCGCGGGCGTCCGCGGCGGCCGGTCCGACATCACCCCAGGCGAGGTGTGCGGGCTGCCCGGCGGCGCGGGCCTCCTCGAGCAGCTGCGCCGCCCGCGGGTTGTAGGCGGCGTGCACGATCTCGCATAGGCGCTGCGCGTCGACTGGCATCGCGACCCCGGCACCGGTCGCGTGTAACCGCTGGGTGATCCCCCCAAGCCGCGTCGCGATCTCATGCGCGGTCTCGCTCGCGTTCTTGCGCCGCCCGGCCGCGACCATGTTGAAGGTCAGCGTGATCCGGGCTTTGAGATCCGCCGCCCCGGCCGGGTAGGACCGCATGATCTCCGCCAGCGTCTCGCGCGCCAACGCCGGGGCGTGGGGATCCTGACGGCTGGCGATCGCGTGCCGCAACCGCGTCCCGGGGTCAGGCGCGGTCTCGACTGACACCTGGCAGGCGACCAGTCCGGGCTCCTGAGAGAGGGCGGCGAGCCAGTGCCCGTAGTGCGCGACCCACTGATCGACCTGCGGCTGGTCCACCAGCGCGGCGCCGTCGGGCTCGGTGTCCAGCACGACCGTCAGCTGCTGACAGAACGGGTGACAGAGCACTGCGAACGGCCGGTCATACGTATCGCGCGCCTCCGACAGCTGACTGGCCGCCAGCAGCCCCGGCAGCTGGAAGGTGCCGTACGGGATGCGCCCGAGCGGCCCGGAGCGGTAGAGATGTGAACGGCTCGCGCGGGCACGACGCCACCCCAGCCGCGTCCCGACCCTTTGCATCGGCGTCTGCCCATGCGGGTCCGGTCGCAAGGTGACCAGGAACAGCGGCAGCATCAACGCCAGCAGCACCAGCCCCGGGAGCAGACCGACGAGTGCGATCACGATGATCGAAGCGATCAACCCCACGATCAACAGCACGCTTGAGATCAGTCCGAGATGCCACAGCCCCGGCGGTCGCGGCCGGCGCCAGTTCCCGTATGAACGCTCCACCTGAGCTTCCGCCGCCATCGCGCTTCCTCCTAGCTTGCGCTTCCCGACGCGCCGGCCGGCCCGTCGCCATCACCGTTGCTTGACTCCACCGCGCCGCCCGCCGCACGCTTGCTGGCCCCGTAGGCCTGGACGGCGGCGCCAGCGACCCCGGCTGCTCCGCCTGCGGCCCCGCCACCCGCCCCCGCGCCGCTTCCTGCGCCCGCAGCTCCTGCGGCGCCGCTGGCAGC
>JBOGYN010000067.1:0-2651 GCA_050696855.1 Solirubrobacteraceae bacterium
AGTCGGAGGTTTCTCCCCATTCGCGCCGGGCCGCGGATAATGGACGCAGCGATACGGCTGAGCGGCGCACATTCCCCAGCCCAGGGACGCATGTTCCCCAAGCTAGACAGTGTCAAGGCCGGTCGGAAACGCACCCTTTTGCGCCGGCTGAAAATGCACCCCCCGGGTCGGCTGGGGTGGTCGCGTGATTCTGATCGAGCGGAGCGAGGTCGCTAGCGAGAGCCGGCGTTAGCCGGCGGTCTCTGCCGCGCGGGTGGCCGGGGCGTCGGGACGTGGACGTGTTCTTCGTGGCGTTGTTGGCGGTGAAGAAACGCGTGGCTGGGAGTAGCTTCGTCGGTTAGAGCAGCGGGATCTGCTCAGTGTGGGCTGTAGCTTTCCTAGGGGAGCGACAGCCGGGGGGTGGCCTAGTTTTCGACCGGCGCGACCCGGCCGAGGTCGCGGTCTTTGAGGCGGTAGCTGTCGCCTTTGAGGCTGAGGATCTCGGCGTGGTGCACGAGCCGGTCGACCATCGCGGCGGCGGTGATCTCGTCGCCGAAGATCTCGCCCCAGGCGCCGAATGGTTTGTTGCTGGTGACGATCAGGCTGGCGCGTTCGTAGCGGCGAGAGACGAGCATGAACATGAGGTTCGCGGCTTGTGGATCGAAGGGGATGTATCCGACTTCGTCGCAGATCAGCAGTGGGTAGCGCTCGAGGCGTTTGAGCTCGTCATCGAGCCGGCCTTGGCGTTGTTGGTCGGCGAGGAGCGCGACCCATTCGGTGGCGGTCTTGAAGATCACGCGCTGGCCGGAGAGGCAGGCGCGGATCCCGAGTGCGATCCCGAGGTGGGTTTTGCCGGTGCCGGGCGGGCCGAGCATGATCACGTTCTCGCGCGCGTGGAGGAAATCGAGCTGGCCGAGGTGCTCGATCACCGTCTTCTTCACCGAACGCTGGAAGGTGAAGTCGAACTCCTCGAGCGTTTTTCGCTGCGGGAACCGGGCTGAGCGGATGCGTCCCTCCCCGCCGTGCGCCTCCCGGGCTGAGACTTCGGTCGAGAGCAAAGCCTGGGCGAACTTCTCATAGCTCCACTCCTCTGAGCGGGCGCGGTCGGCGAGCTTTCCCAGCGCCCTCGCGGCGGCGGGGGCTTTGAGCTCGCGGAACAGGTGAGTCAGCTCGGACTGGTTGCTCATGCGATCAGCCGGTCATAAGCTGACAATGACCGGACCTCCACCTCGAACCGGTCAGGGTTGCCCGGCCGGGCGCGGAGCGCGCGGGCGTGCTCGACCGCGGTGATGGTGCGGTGCTTGGCGAAGGACCGCTCGTGCCGGCAGGCGAGCTCGCCGGTGTCGAGCGCGACCGCGGTGATCTCGCGTTGAGAGACTCGCACCTCGACCCGGCGACCGACGAGCGCGGGATCCAGTGAGTAATCGTTGGTGTCAATCCGGACGTGGGGATCGGCCGGCACCCGGACCACGATCCGATTGTCTAAGTCCAGCTCGCCCGATGGGAGCGACGCCATCGCTGAGCGCTCCTCGGCCAGGCGGTCGATCGGACGGCAGCGCAGCGTCTTGTGCGTGCGGGCGTTGGCCTTGGCAAACCACGCGTCGAGCTGCAGCTGGAAGTCGAGGTGATTAGCGAACCGACGGCCGGGCTCGAAGTTGGTCTCCATGTATCCCTGGAGGCGCTCGACCACACCCTTGGCCTGTGGGTCTGAGGGCGCGCAGAACAGCCAGCCCGTCTTCAGCTGCCCGCAGAAAGCGGCATAGCTGTCCGTCGGCCGGCCACCACCGGCGTGCAGGCACCCCTCGCGGTCCCACGCCAACACGTCCGGCAGACCGCCCAGCGCCCACAAGCAGCGGCTCATGCCCCACAGCACGTCGCCGGCCTGGCGACTGAAGACCAACGCTCCGGCACCCACGCGGGAGTATCCGAGGGCGGCGACCACGACATACCCCTGGCGGGCCTGGCCGTGACCGACCGGAACCGGGTCGCTGACGTGCCAGAGATCGAACTGGCAGACCTCGCCCGGTCGATAGACCGTCCGCTGAAACGTCCGCTGGCGTTGGAACAACGGCCGGACCTCCCGCAGATAGTCATCGAGGATCGTCTTGCCGCCCACGAACCCCAACGGCTCGATCAACTCCCGGACCCGCACCCCGGGCAGCCTCGGATCCTGACGCAGCAGCTCGTGGATCTCGTCCTTGAACGGATCGAGCTTTGACACCGCCGCCGGTCGCTGATACCGCGGCGGCTCCTGCGAACGGACCGCTCGCCTGACCGTGTTGCGATCGATCCCATAGCGCCGGGCGAGCTCCTTGATCCCAACCCCACGAACGAAATGCTCCCGGCGCAACTCGGCCCACCGCTCCACGTCAAGCACGCCTCTCTCCCGGACTCGATCACCAAGACCAAGCCAGGGTCAACCCGCCCCCGGACGCCTCTACCCAACGCTCACAAGGGGTGCATTTTCAACCGGCAGAGGGGGGTGAGTCTCCCACCGGCGCCGACAGACAGAAATAACCTGCTCAGAAGCGATTTTATTCCCCGGCTGAACCTGGTCGCATTTCGCTGCGATTTCCCCAGGTGATTCTTGCTGGCTCCGTTCGGCGGGCGTGCTCGAACCTAGCCTTCATACATGAACGCATCCTCGGACCCCGTGATTGGAACTTCCCGTG
>JBOGYN010000068.1:0-5853 GCA_050696855.1 Solirubrobacteraceae bacterium
ACCCGGGGGTCCTCGCGGGTGCGCCACAGCAGCTTGACGATGTACTCGCGCAGCGGCGCGGAGGCGCGGACCCGCGTGACGGCGTCCTGGGCGGCGAGCACCTCGGCGGCGGTGGCCCCCGGGCGCAGCGCGAGCACCTGGTCGCCGGCCTCGTGGGCGGCGAGCATCTCCGCCTCGGCGGTCTGGTCGGGGTAGCCGAGCGAGATGCGGATCATGAACCGGTCGACCTGGGCCTCGGGCAGCGGGTAGGTTCCCTCGTACTCGATCGGGTTCTGGGTGGCCAGGACGAGGAAGGGCCGGGCCAACTCGTGGGTGTGGACATCGACGGTGACCCGCCGCTCCTGCATGCACTCGAGCAGCCCCGACTGGGTCTTGGGTGAGGCGCGGTTGATCTCGTCAACCAGAACGACGTTGGCGAACACCGGCCCAGGCCGGAACTCGAACCGCTGCTCGCGCTGGTCATAGACGTTGGTGCCGACCACATCGGCCGGGAGCAGGTCAGACGTGCACTGCACGCGCGCGAACTGGCAGTCGATCGAGCGGGCCACGGCCCGCGCCAGCGCCGTCTTGCCGACCCCGGGATAATCCTCGACCAGCACATGGCCCTCGGCCAGCAGGGCCACGATCAGGTGCTGGAGCGTCTCGTCCCGCACCTCCACGGCCTTGGCGATATTCGCAGCCAGGGCCCGCGCGATGGCGGTGAAGGCCTCAAACTCCTGGGGCGCCAGCGGGGTCTGCTCGGATGGCTCGATCGTCTCTCTCCTTATCCAGTCGCGGCCCGGGTGACACCAGCAACGGCTCCACCTCATCTAGGACCACCGCGGCGACGTGCTCCTTCCCGGCCCGCGCGACGTGGCGCTCGCGGCCGTCTGAGGCCAGGATCGTGACCTCGTTGTCGGGCGCATCGAAACCGATCTCGGGTCGCGAGATGTCGTTGATGACGATCGCGTCCAGCCCCTTGCGCTGCAGCTTGTCCTGCCCGTAGGCGCGGGCCCCCTCCCCGTGTTCGGCGGCGAAGCCGATCAGCACCTGACCCGGATGCCGCCGGGCGCCCAGCGCGCTGAGGATGTCCTCGGTCGGCTCGAGCTCGATGCGGAGCGGAATCGACGGGTCTGATTTCTTGAGCTTGATGTTGGCCGGCTCCTGGGGACGGAAGTCGGCCACCGCGGCTGCCATCAGCAGCACGTCGGTAGCGGCAAACTCAGCCTGACACGCGGCCGCCAACTCGGCCGCGGTCTGCACGGAGACGACTCTGGTGCCCGGCGGCGCGGGCAGCGTCACGTTGGCGGCCACGATCGTCACCTCCGCGCCCCGGCGCACGGCCTCGGCGGCCAGGGCGAGGCCCATCCGGCCGGAGGAGCGGTTGCCGATGTAGCGCACGCTGTCGATCGGTTCCCGCGTCCCCCCGGCGCTGATCAGCACCCGGCGACCCAGCCACGGTCCGGGTGCGTCGGCGCCGCCCGCGCCCGCGCGACCCGAGGTCAGCAGCGACTCGCACGCCGCCAGCAGCTGGGCCGGCTCGGGCAGGCGGCCGATGCCGTGCTCGCCGTGAGAGGCGAGGTCACCATCCCCGGGTGCGATGACGAGGACTCCGCGCGCGGTCAGGAGCTCGAGGTTGGCCTGCGTGGCCGGGTGCAGGTACATGCGGTTGTTCATCGCCGGGGCCACGACGATCGGGCAGGCGGCAGCGAGCGCGGCGGTGCTGAGCAGGTTGTCGGCCAGGCCCGAGGCGAGCTTGGCGATCGTGTTCGCGCTCGCGGGCGCGATCAGGAACAGGTCAGCGCGCTGCACCAAGGCGAGATGGGAGATCGGGGCTCGCTCGGGAGTGGGCTCCCCCGGGTAGGCGCCGCGCAGCGGGTCGGTCTCAAACTCGTCGCGCAGGACCGGTGCGCCGGTGATGGCGGCAAACGAGGCGGGGCCGACGAACCCCATGCTGGCCTCGGTCTGGATCACCCGCACGCT
Organism: Solirubrobacteraceae bacterium; assembly: GCA_050696855.1. Classification (GTDB taxonomy): domain Bacteria; phylum Actinomycetota; class Thermoleophilia; order Solirubrobacterales; family Solirubrobacteraceae; genus Palsa-465. The sequence continues at coordinate 1,963 of JBOGYN010000068.1, forward strand.
GTGCCCGGCCCGGACGGCCAAGCGCACAGCCTCGAGACCCTTGTAGGCCGCAATGCCGCCGCTCACGCCGACCAGCAGCCGGGCCATCGGGCGCTACCGGTAGTGGTACTTCAGCTTGCCCTGAGCGACCTCTTCCAGCGCGATCGTCAGGTAGTTCTTGGAGCGCGTATCGACCATCGGCGGCGGGAACTCATCGAAGGTGCCTTCGCCGAGGTTGTGGTAGTAGGAGTTGATCTGGCGCGCGCGCTTGGCCGCCACGACCACGCTGGCGTAGTCGGAGTCAACGTGCTCGAGCAGCTTGTCGATGCGGGGGGAGATCACGGGTTGAGTCCTTCGTAGGGGTAATCAAGGTTAGCGGTCCGCGGTCATTTCCCTGCCAGCGCGTCACGCACGATCGCTTCGAGCTCGGCGGTCGCGTCTTCGAGTCGGTCATTGACGACCACGCGCGCGAACTCGGGCTGGGCCTCGAGCTCGCGCTGCGCCGTCCGCATGCGCTGCTCGATCTGGTCAGCGGGGTCGGTTCCGCGACCGACCAGCCGGGTCCGCAGGGCGTCGGCCGACGGCGGCGCGATGAACACCGCCAGTGCCTCGGGCATCGCCCGGCGCACCTGGCGCGCGCCCTGCACCTCGATCTCGAGCACCACGGGTACGCCCTCCCGGATGCGGCGCTCGAGCTCTGAGCGCAGCGTGCCGTAGCGGTGGCCGGAGTAGGTGGCGTGCTCGACAAATTCCTCGCCGCGGGCGCGCTCCTCGAACTGCTCGGGGGTGAGGAAGTGATAAGCGCTGCCCTCGACCTCCCCGGGCCGCGGCGGGCGCGTGGTGGCCGAGACCGACAGCTCGAGCTCGGGGACGCGCTGCAGCAGCCCGCGGATCAGCGTGCCCTTGCCGACCCCGGAGGGACCGGTGATCACGAACACCCTGGCCATGGGCGGAGTGCTGCGAGCGGCCGGCGCGCTCAGCGGCGGCGCATCAGCGCCACGAGCTCGCCTCGCTGGCGCTCGGAGAGTCCGCCCAGCGTCTTGCTGGGGGAGATGCGGCACTGGGAGAGGATCTTGCCGGCCTTGACGCGGCCGTACTTCGGGACCGCCAGCAGCAGATCGAAGACCTTGGCGGTCAGCAGATACTCCGGCGGATCGAGCAGCAGTTCGTGGATCGGCTGGCGGCCGGCTTTGAGGTCGCGCTTGAGCTGGGCGCGACGGCTGCGAATGTCGTTGGCGCGTTGGAGCGCCTCCATCCGTTGCACTAGCGAGCGCTCCGGCGCGGCAAGGGACTTAGAGAACGATTCACTGACCGGCGGCATGGGCGGCGACTATACATCTTGGAGCGGGGCAATCAAGGTCAAGCCGCCAAAGTCGACTCGACCTCAACTTGAGCTTGAGCATTGTCGAGCCTGGTTGCGCGAATAGAGGTTCTTTGCAGGGTATTCTGTTGCTCTAACCATTGTTTACTTAGGTGCGGCACGTCTGTGCCCAAGTACAGCCTCAGGCGCGCCCAGCCAGCGCTAAAGACGTGCGCAGCGCGGCCAGCTCGGAGGCGATCCGCGACCCCGCGGCGGGGTCGCGAAAGCTCTCGGTGCCAACTGCCACCACGTCCGCCCCGGCCCGCATCAGTTCGAGGGCATCAGCGCCCGACTGGACTCCGCCCATGGCGACGATCGGAATCCTTACCGCCGCGCGGACGGCGTAAACCTGGGCGAGGGCCACGGCGCGCACCGCCGGCCCCGAAACCCCGCCCGTGCCGCCGCCCAGCCAGGGCTCACGGCTCTTGGGGGCCAGCGCCATCCCGCGCACCGTGTTGATCAGGGAGACGGCGCTCGCCCCGGCGTCCTGGGCGGCCCTAGCCACGGCCTGCACATCGCTGGCGTTCGGCGTCAGCTTGACGATCAGCGGCTTCTCGGTCAGCGGGCGCACGGCGGCGAGCAGCCGGCTGATCTCGTCGGGGTCGGCGCCCATGACCAGGCCAGTCTCGACGTTGGGGCACGACACGTTGAGCTCGACTCCGGCTACTTCGTCGCGGACCGCGACCGCCGCGACCAGCCTCTCCACCTCAGCGCGGCTGAATCCCATCACGTTGACGATCAGCGGTACTGCCAGCGCGGCCAGCCCGGGGAGGTCCTCGGCCAGGTAGCCGTCCAGTCCCTTGTTGGGCAACCCGATCGAGTTCAGCAGCCCGGCCGGGAGCTCCCACAGGCGCGGGGGCGGATTGCCCTGGCGCGGCGCCACGGTGACCGTCTTGGACACGAAGGCCGCGAACGGGAAGTGCTCACGCAGGGCATCGCCAAACACCCGCCGGGCGGCGGCGGCGTCAAAGGTGCCCGACGCGTTGATGATCGGATGCGCGAGCTCGATCCCGCATAGATCGACGGTCGCCGGCGGCGCGTTCAAGGTTTCGGCCCGGCGTGGGCGAGCGCGCCGGGACTGAGCTGCTCGGCGGCGAGCACGGGACCCTCGAGGCACAGGCGCACGTAACCGCGGTCGGTCTCCACCACGCATCCGAAGCACGCCCCGAATCCGCACGCCATCCCGGACTCGAGCGCGAGCTGAGCCGGAATCTCCCGCATCGCGCACAGCAGCCGCACCGCCTCGAGCATGGCCGGCGGCCCGCAGGCGTAGACCGTCGCGCGATCGTCGTCGTCGAGCTCGTCCGCCAGCAGTTCGGTGACCAGACCGTGGTGGCCGTGGCTGCCGTCCTCGGTCGCGACCCGGGCGTCGCGCAGCAGCCGCGCCCCGGCGGCGTGCGCCGCGTCGCGAAAGCCGAGCAACGCCGTCGTGCCCGCCCCGAGCTGGTCCTGCCAGATGGCCAGCGGAGCTATCCCGACCCCACCCCCGACGAGCAGCGCCCGCCGCCCATCGCCCGGGGCGCTGAATCCGTGGCCGAGCGGGCCGACCAGCGAGAGCCCGTCGCCGGCGGTCAGCTCGCACAGCCGGTTGGTGCCCGGGCCGACGTCCTCGAGCAGGAACTCGAGCTCGGTTTCCGCGCCCGGGCGGCAGCGCAGCACGCTGAACGCCCGCGGCAGGAACGGTCGCTCGGCCGCGCCTCCCCCCCAGCGCGCGGCCGCCATCAGCATGTAGAACTGCCCGGGTTGCGGGCACGGGCCGTTGGGGTCCGAGCACGACAGGACGACGTAGGCGCCGTACTGCTCACGAGCGCTGATCACGACCGTCCTGGCCCCGAACGGCGCGGTCACCCGCTCCGGGGTGGGGGGGCTCGATTTCATGTCGAGGCCGGGGTGACGGGATCGTGGCGGTGCAGCTCCTGCAGCGAGACGACGTCGGGTTCGCCCCGGCGCGCGGCGGCGATCGCACGGGCGGCGGCCATCCCGCCGGCCATGGTCGTGATGCACGGGATCCTCCGCGCGATCGCCGCCGAGCGGATCTCATAGCCGTCGGCGCGGGCGCCGGTGCCGACCGGAGTGTTGATGACCAGGTTGACCTCGCCGCGCTCGATCCAGTCGACCACGTGGGGAGAGCCCTCGCCGATCTTGTTGATCTCCTCGACCCGGATGCCCATCCGGCGCAGGGCCTGGGCGGTCCCACGGGTCGCGATGATCCTGAAGCCGAGATCGTGCAGCAGCGTCGCGATGCCGGTCGCCGCGAGCTTGTCGCCGTCGGCGACGGTCAAGAACGCCGTGCCGTGCGCGGGCAGCCCGGCGCCGGCGGCGGCCTGGGCCTTGGCGAACGCGGTCGGGAAGTCCGGCGCGATCCCCATCACCTCGCCGGTGGACCGCATCTCGGGCCCGAGCAGCGAGTCGGCGCCGGCGAACCGGCTGAACGGCAGCACCGCCTCCTTGACGCACACATGGCCGAACCGGTCCCCACCGAGCTCGGCGGGCAGCCCGAGGTCGGTGATCCGCTCGCCGAGCAGCACCCGGCAGGCGAGCTTGGCCAGGGG
>JBOGYN010000069.1:0-3042 GCA_050696855.1 Solirubrobacteraceae bacterium
GAGCCAAGCAGCGCCTGCAGCTGCTCGGGTTCAAGCGCGCGCGGCAATCCTGACAGTCGCCACGACGCCGTCGACGGCACCGCCTCGGCCAGCGGCCCACTCACGATGCCGCGCAGGTGCAGGAAACCAAGCAGCGACCGCAGCGCGGTCACCGTCATCTTCGCTGCCCCGCGCGACTGCGCTGGACACCGCGCGACCACGAACGCCACAACGTCGGGCGCACCCAGCCCGCCCAAGTCGAGCTCGTCGCCGTCACGCAGCCGACCGTCCAGGAATGGTCGGACCGCCGCCACGTATCCCTCGATCGTTTCCGAGGTCAGCCCGCGCTCGACGGTCAGGTACTCGCGGTAGTCGGCCAGCAGCACCTCGATCACGCCGGCCGCCACGCGCGGCGTCGGCGGCGGGGCGACGCCCAGACCGCGCAGATACCCAAGCAGCGGCGCCATCGCCCGCCCGCTGACGTAGTTCGTGTAGCCAGCCGCCCGACGGTCGGCCAAGAACCGCTCGACAGCCTCGCTGGTCAACGCGTCCGCGCCGAGCCCCTCACGCGCCAGCCAGCGGCTCGTGTGCGCCATCAACTGCAGCTGGAAGGCCGCCGGCGTGCGCCGATACCCCAGCCGCGCAAGCTCGACCGTGAACCCCCCCGCGAACACCTCCAGCGGACCCGACACCAGGACCCTCGACGGATCGTGCATGACGCTCTCCTCTCACTCGACGAAAGCGCCAGCATCAACCGACCCGGCCCGCGTTATGCCGACAACACCAAGCTCAACCCCCGACCATCACAGGACCCCCCTGCACGAGTCGGCATAACACGCGAGTCGGCATAGTGCCACAGACAGCGCTGGACCGGCACCTCGCCGAACACCGAGCGCACAGCCTTCCTGAGCGCCTTCGATCCGTCGAGCACGAACAGCATCCCCTGCTCCGGGTCCAAGCCACGCTCGACCAGGTCGGACAGCAGCGCGGTCGCGACCGTCGCGTTCTCGGTCGAGCCTTCCCACAGTCCGAGCGGGATCTTCACGCCCTCGGTCGTGATCCCCAACGCGACGATCATCATCCGGCCCTTGAGCTCCAGCCCGTCGAGCATCATCACCGCCAAACGCAGGTCACCGAGCTGGCGGCCCATCAGCTCCGAGAGCGCTTCGCGGGTCCGCTCGACGAACGTGCGGGATACCGCCGACTTCGACGTCGTGCTGGCCTTCGCCTCGACCTCCTCGCCGACCGGCTCCTGCGTGCGCCGGTACCGGCGCGTGGACACGCCGGCGAGCATCCGCTCCAACACGACCCGGGCGAGCGGATCGCGATCAGCGAAATGCTCGTACGTCGAAAGCAGCACCTCCGACTCGTCGTCCGCCGATCGGACACGCGGCCGGCGGACCTCGACCCGTCGGCCACCGAGCGTGACCGACCCGTCCTCGTGGCCATGCCGGACAGCGGACCGCTCCGCATTGTGCTTGCCCTTCGGGCCCACGACATCGTCGACCTCCTCTTCCATCAACTCGGTCAGCACGCCGAGCCCGACCCCGACGCTCAGTGCGAGCAGTCCCTCCATCGCTGCCCCGACCCGCTGCCCCAGCGCTTCTTGGACGCGGTCCGGGAGCACGGCCTCCTGCATGGTCGCCTGCGCGACCGGTACGTTGCTACTCACGGCGGTTCCTCCTTAGATCTTTGGCGGATCGCCGCGAACGCTCCCAGCAGGAACGGACGCGGCCTGAGGGACCGCCGTCACATCAAAGTCAGTATGGACGCGATGAGGCTGGCCCTCGCGCGTTGCAGGTTCGCGGGTTAGCGTCAGCGGTGTTGAAGGACCGTCTTGGCCAGAGCCGCATACAACCGGAGGACCAGCCATGCCTGACGTTATCTCTAACGCGCCCGCGGATGTCCGTCTGTGGGTCAGCCTCGACGTGCACAAGTTCTCGATCGTCGCCGCGACGCTGCCGCCCGCGGGCGGACAGCCCGAGGTGCGCCAGATCGAGACGACTCGGGCGGCGATCCGGCGGTTCGTCGAAGGGCTCGGCGGCCCCGAGGGCCTGGCCGTCTGCTACGAGGCGGGGCCGGGCGGGTTCGCCCTGCTGCGGTTGCTGATCGAGCTGGGCGTCGCATGCGACGTGATCGCGCCGTCGCTGATCCCGGTGCGCGCCGGCGATCGAGTCAAGACCGATCGCCGCAACGCCAAGAAGCTGGTGCGGCTCTACCGCGGCGGCCAGCTGTCGTTCGTGGCGGCGCCGTCCTCGGAGACCGAGGGCCTCAGAGACCTGATGCGCTGCCGTGATGATCTGCGCTGCGCCCGGACCGCAGCCCGGAATCGAGTCAGCAAGCAACTGTTGCGTCACGGACGGATATTCCGAGACGGCAAGACGCAGTGGACCCTGCTGCACCGCCAGTGGATCGCCCGCCAGCGCCTCGACGACAACCTCGCGCACGCCGCGTTGGAACAGATGCTGCTCTATCTCGACGGCCTGGACCGCCAGATCGACGCGCTGGACCGAGATCTCGAACAGATCGCCCGCAGCGAGCGGTGGGCGGCGATCGATCGGCTATTACCAGCTCAGGGAAGTTCGTTCAGGCGGCGTAAGCCGAGCGTGGACTGTTGCCTTGGGACGACGAACCGCAGCCCGTCGATCGAGGCCACCTCGCCGTCGCCCCCGCGCTCCGCGAGCTCGGTCAGGCGTTCACACCCCAGCAAGGGAGGTGCGAACCCAAGAATCGACGGCCCGCCGCACGAGTCACGAAACCACGGAGAGAAGGGGCATCGTCTCATAGCCACCGCCACGTCGAGGTTCCAGGCTCGCGCCGTTGACTCGATGGTCGGAACCATCGCTTGGACGACCGATCGAGGGAGGGATCGCGATCGTCACGGGCATCGTGGTAAGAACTGGAGTATCCAGCCGGCGTGCCATTCGTAGAGGGCCGCCGGGGCACGGAGGAACTTCGTTAGGGTCGGTCCGGGCTTGCGGCGGGTTGGTCGTTATCACTCGTTCACCCAGGGGCCTGCGCGCAAGCAAGTGGTAGCGCCTGTCCGGCCCGGTGGTTGAGTCG